>DASVWD010000024.1 GCA_036389795.1 Longimicrobium sp. | reverse complement strand
TTGTACGTAGGGCCGCTTCTGGATAGCTTTCATGCGAGCACCGTTTGGGTGTAGTGGGTTGTGAGATCCTTCTTGCCGGAAGTCTCTCTCAATCTACTACTTCCGAACGGTGCTCGCTTTTTCCCCAGCAGGATTTGGGTTCAACCGCCTTGGTCCACCAGCCTGGAGTGCCGCCATCCCGACGCCGGGCGCGCCATCGCTCAAGCGCGGCACCTGGAGGGCTTTTATTGGAGGAGGTTGTAGAGGCGCAGGTGGTTGAAGTTGATCACGTCGACTCCCTGGTGCTGCAGGTACTGCGACAGCCGGAAATCGTCGCTCAAGACCAGATAGCGCCCGCGAGCATGGTGGACCACTGCCGTGTCCGTCAGGCCGAAGCGCGGGAAGGACGGCTGCGCGGCGAGCTCGGCCGCCGGTGCGTGCCGCTCTTCCATCAGGGTGATCCCGGCGGCGAACTTCGCGAAGACACCGTCCCTGACGGCGCCGCTCAGCTCGCCAGCCAGGTTGCTGACTTCGGCGAGGATGTGAGGCGTGGTGACCACCCGCTCGAACCGGCCCAGGAACCGGCGGAGGAGCGCGTGGTCCTCGGGAGTGAACGTGTTCGTTCGCTTGAACCTGGGAATCCTGTCCGGATCGAGTGCGCCGACGAAGTACAGGAGGAGCAGGTTGGTGTCCACGAGGACGCCCGCCGTCCGATAGCGGGCGAGGAGCGTGTCGGGGATCATTCGACGGTGCGGATCTTCATCGAGAGGACCTTGCCGGTTTCCGCGTCGATCCGGAAGATCTTGTAGTCCCGCTGCGGCCGCGTCCCGCCGAGCACCTCGAACGGGGAGAGCCTGGGATCGAACCCGAGGGTGATCAGCCAGTACCGCTCGTCGGGAGTCATCTCGACTTCTTCGAGCGTCGGCGCCTGGTCCGGTCCGATGATGTCGCGGGCGTACTTCATCGCGGCACCGACGGCCTGCTTTACGTCGATCATGGATTCCCCCGGTGCCGGGTCCAGCCGAGCCGTATTCATGGCGAGCGCGATGGCGGAGAGATGCGAATCCAGATAACACTCGAATTCCTCAAACATAGGCCGGGCGCGCTACGCTCACAATCGAGCGTGCCATGTCCGCCACCGCCCGAACATTCCGGTCAGCTCGTGCGCTCCAGGACGTAGCGGGCGAGGGACTCCAGCTCGGGGGAGCGGAGCGAGGCGGAGTGGAGGGCGGCGGTGGCGGCGGCGACGCGCCCGGCGGCGAGGGCGCGGGCGCCTTCCACCCCGAAGAGCGCGGGGTAGGTGGCCTTGCCGGCGCTCCTGTCCTTCCCCGCCGTCTTCCCCAGCGAGCGGGCGTCGCCCACCACGTCCAGCACGTCGTCGACGATCTGGAAGGCGAGCCCCAGGTCGCGGCCGTAGGCGGTGAGCGCGGAGAGCGCCTCGTCGCCGCCGCCCGCGGCCACGGCGCCCACGCGCAGCGACGCCACCAGCAGCGCGCCGGTCTTGAGCCGGTGGATGCGCTCCAGCCCCCCGGCGTCGGTCGCGCGCGCCTCGCCCTCCAGGTCGAGCCACTGCCCGCCCACCATCCCCTCCACCCCGCCCGCGCGGCACAGCTCGAGGACCAGCGCCCGGCGGCGCTCGCGCCCGAGCCCCAGGTCGCGCGCGGCGGCGGCGAGCACCTGGACGGCGGCCGGGATCAGCGCGGCGCCCGCCAGCATGGCGCGCCGGGCGTCGAACCGGCGGTGCACGGTGGGGCGGCCGCGGCGCAGGTCGTCGTCGTCCATCGAGGGGAGGTCGTCGTGCACCAGCGAGTAGGTGTGCACGACCTCGAGCGCGGCGGCCAGGCGGTAGACGGGCCCCGGGGGGTCGTCGCCGCCCCGCAGCGCGCGCCAGGCGGCGGCGGAGAGGACGGGGCGGATGCGCTTGCCCGGCGTGGCGAGCGCGTAGAGCACCGGCTCGGCGAGCGCCGCGGGGGCGCCGGAGATCACCGACGCGGCAACGGAAGCGAGCGCGGCGTTCACGCGCTCGCGCTCGCGGTCCAGGAAGGCCTCGACGTCGAAACCGGCCGCCGGCGCCGAGGTGGGGGCGGCGCTCACAGGGGCTCGGGGAAGTCTTCCAGGCGCCAGCCCGCACCGCCGTCTTCCAGGAGCTGGCGGACGCGCGCGTCGGCGCCCTCCAGCACCGTGTCGGCGAAGCGCAGCAGGCGCACGCCCTCCTCGAAGAGCGCCAGCGACTCGTCCAGCTCCAGGCCGTCGCCCTCCAGCCGCTCCACGATCTCCTCCAGCCGCTCCAGCGCGGCCTCGAAGGTCCACTCCGGCTCGGCGGCGTGGGGGGCCTGCGTCTCGCTCGTCATCTCCAGCTCGTCAGATGTTCTTCAAGGGCCCGGCCACCTTCCGGGAGCGGCTGAAAGCCGCGGCAACAACCGCGGGAAGCCTCGCAAACCGCGCGAGGCTCCAGGAGCCGGCATCTGCGCGGGTGGCCGGGACCGGGGCGTCGCCGGCTCCGCACGGGCGGGCAGGCTTCGCCCCTACGACTCCGGCGCCGCTTCACCGGCCACGCGGGAGGGGACCACGCCGTCGGCCACGCGCAGGTCGAAGGCGGCGCCGGGGGCGAAGTCGGCCGTCGTACGCAGCACGCGGCCGTCGGCGCCCAGCGGGACGGCGTAGCCGCGCGAGAGCACGGCCAGCGGCGAGAGCGCGTGCAGCTGCGCGGCCGTGGCGCCCACGCGGTCGCGCCGGGCGCGCAGCACGCGCTCGGCGGCCTGCCGCAGATCGAGCCGCACGTTGTAGAGCGACTCGCGGGCGCCGTCCACCTGCTCGCGCGTGCACTCCACCAGGCGCCGGCGCAGCTCGTCGAGCTCGCGGCGCACCGCCGCCCCGTCGGGGACGGCGGCCTCGGCGGCGGCGGAGGGGGTCGGCGCGCGCAGGTCGGCCACCAGGTCGGCGATGGTGTAGTCGACCTCGTGCCCCACGGCGGAGATGACGGGGACGGGCGAGTCGGCGATGGCGCGGGCGACCACCTCCTCGTTGAACGCCCACAGGTCTTCCACCGACCCGCCGCCGCGGCCCACGATCAGCACGTCGGCGCAGCCGGCGCTGCCGATGCGCCGGATCGCGCGCGCCACCTCCTCCGCCGCGCCCTCGCCCTGCACCTTCGCCGCGGCCAGCACGATCCGCGTCCACGGCGCGCGGCGGCGGATCACGGTGACGATGTCGCGCAGCGCCGCCCCCGCCGACGAGGTGACGATCCCGACGCACCCCGGGTGCGCGGGGAGCGGGCGCTTGCGCTCGGGCGAGGTCAGCCCCTCGGCGTCGAGCCGGGCGCGCAGGCGGTCGAAAGCGAGCTTCCAGAGCCCTTCGCCCTTCGCCTCCAGCTCGTAGCAGACCAGCTGGAACTCGCCGCGCTGCTCGTAGAGGGTGAGGCGGCCCAGCGCGCGCACCTTCATCCCGTCCTCGGGGAGGATCGGGAGCCGGTTCGCCTCGTCGCGCCACATCACCGCGCGGACCTGGGCGTCGGCGTCGCGGAGGCTGAAGTAGCAGTGGCCGGACTTCGCCCGCGTGAAGTTGGCGACCTCGCCGTGCACCCAGAGCGGGGGGAAGACGCCCTCGATCAGCTCGCGGGCGGCGGCGTTCACCTCGCCCACCGTCATCCCGTCGGGCGAGACGCGCACGGCGGGCGCCGCGAACCCGCCCTCCGCCTCGCGGGCGGCGACGGTGCGCGCCACGTCGGCGTTGCGCACCTCGTCGAAGAGCGCCGCGGCGGCGGAAGAAGCCTTCGCGTCCGGCGCCTTCTTCCGCGACTTGCGCGCGGGAGCGGCGGGAGGCGGCGGCGCCTTCTCGGGCGGCGCCTCCTCGCGCCCCTCGCGGCGGGCGATGTCGGCGGCGGAGGTGAAGAGGTCCCAGGTCAAGGAACGGCAGTCCTGAGTGCTAAGTGCTTGGTGTTTTAGTGCCCAGTGCCCAGGTACAAGTGCCCAGTACAAGCCGTCAGGGGATCGGTTCCTGGGCACTGGGCACTGGGCACTGGGCACTCACACGACGATCCTGCGCGGCGTCCGGCGCTCGCGCGTCTTCGCGATGTGGGCGCGGCGGGCGGCCTCGACGGTGTTGCGCAGCAGCATGGCGATGGTCATCGGGCCCACGCCGCCGGGGACGGGGGTGATGTGGCCCGCCACCTCGGCCACCGCGTCGAAGTCCACGTCGCCCCGGATCACGTAGCCCTTGGCGTGGGCGGCGTCGGGGACGCGCGTGGTGCCCACGTCGAAGACCGCCGCGCCCGGCTTCACCATGTCGGCGGTGATCAGGCCCGGCTTGCCCACGGCCACCACCAGGATGTCGGCCATGCGCGTATGCGAGGCCAGGTCCACCGTGTGGCGGTGCGTGAGCGTCACCGTGGCGTTGGGGCCCGGCGCCATCAGCAGCGAGGCCAGCGGCTTGGAGACGATCAGGCTGCGGCCCACGATCACCGCGTGCCTCCCGTGCGTCTCGATCCGCTCGTGGCGCAGCAGCTCCATGATCCCCGCCGGCGTGGCGGGGACGAAGCCGCGCGGGTCGCCCACGAAGGCGCGGCCCACGTTCAGCGGGTGGAAGCCGTCCACGTCCTTGGCCGGGTGCACGCGCTCCAGCACCGCCTTGGGGTTGATGTGCGGCGGGAGCGGGAGCTGCACCAGCACGCCGTGGATCGTGGGGTCCGCGTTCAGGCCGTCGATGGTGCCGAACAGCTCGTCGGCGCTCACCTCCTCGGGGAGGTGGACGAGCCGGTCGTGCATCCCGGCCTCGTGGCAGGCGCGGGTCTTGGAGCGCACGTACACCTCGCTGGCGGGGTCGCCGCCCACCAGCACCACGGCCAGGCCCGGCACCGTCCCCTCGGCCTTCAGCTCGGCCGTCTCGGCCGCGACCTCCGCGCGGATCTCGCGGCCGATCGCCGCGCCGTCGATGATCCTGGCAGCCACGCTACCTCTTCTTCCCGAACCGTTCGCTCAAGACCCGCTCGTAGCCCACGCTCAGGCGCTCGATCGACTTCGCCAGCCCCGTCTTCGGGTCGATCTCCACCACGGCGCCCTGCAGGTGCAGCTCGTCGTCGGCGGGCTGCATCCGCTCGCCGCGCGTGAGGGTGAGCTGCCGCTCCAGCGAGATGTCGGTCTTCATCCCGATGATCCCGCCCAGGCCCCCGGTGAGCCCCAGGTCGGTGATCTGCGCCGTCCCCTTCGGCAGCACCCGCTCGTCGGCCGTCTGCACGTGCGTGTGCGTGCCCACCACGGCGGCCACGCGCCCGTCCAGGTAGCGCGCGAGCGCCTGCTTCTCGCTGGTGGCCTCGGCGTGGAACTCCACCACCACCGCGTCGGCCTTCCCGTCCAGCTCCCTGAGCAGCTGGTCGGCGCAGCGGAAGGGGTCGTCGATGGGGGGCATGAAGGTGCGCCCCTGGAGGTTCAGCACCGCCAGGCGCGCGCCGTTCTTCTCCACCACCGCCGCGCCGTGGCCGGGGTTGCCGGGCGGGTAGTTGGCGGGGCGCAGCAGGCGCGGCTCGCGGTCCAGCACGGGGAGGATCTCCTTCTTGTCCCAGACGTGGTTGCCCGTGGTGATCACGTCCACACCCAGCTCGAAGAACTCCTTCACGATCTCGGGGGTGATGCCGAAGCCGCCCGCCGAGTTCTCGCCGTTGGCCACCACCAGGTCGGCGCGGGTGTCGGCGCGCACCAGCCGCAGGAGCTGGCCCAGGGTGCGCCGGCCGGGCGAGCCGATCACGTCGGCCACGAAGAGGACCCTCACGCGCCCCCTGCGCCCCTCTGCCGCGCCCGCCGAGCGCTCCTCACATCACCCTCCCGCCGGAGTCCATACGCCAAGGGGCGACGCTTCCGCCGCCCCGTTGAGCCGCCCACGAATATATCGCCCCCGGCGCGATCGCGCCGCCCCGGCCCGATTCGCCGATTCCCGACCCCCGCACCCGGTCGGGGCTACAACAGCACGAAGTCCGCCTTCGCGGACTCCCACGCCAGGATCGGCGCAGTTCGGCGACCGAGGTGCCGACCCGGAGCAGTTGAAGCCTCGCGGGGTTGGCGAGGCTTTCCGTGGTTCCAGCGGGCGGGTTTACCCGCTCGCACCGCGGGCTCCCACGCCAGGATCGGCGCGACCGGCGGCCGAACTCGCGTGTGATACCACGTTTCCGAGCATTGTTCTGGTTCGCGAGAAACAGATTGGCATCACACAGAGGACACGGAGGACACGGAGAGAACTTCAATCTCTCCGCTGTTCCTCTGTGTTCTCTGTGCCCTCCGTGTGAGACCTTTTCA
>DASVWD010000023.1 GCA_036389795.1 Longimicrobium sp. | reverse complement strand
AAGCCGTTTCCACCGCGATGCGCTTCAACGCCGAGCAGGAGAAGCGCGCCGCGTCCGCTCCCCGGTACGCCGACCGTGCCTCGCCGGAGTTCGCCGCCCGCTTCGTCCGGATGGCCTCGCTGCGCGTGCCCGTCGCCAGGGGCGCCGCGCGCCCGGCCGGCGGCCTGGCCCGCCGGCCCACCGCCTGCGCCCTCACCTCGTCGGGCGACCTCTACCTGGGCGACGAGTCCGACCGGGTCTACGTCTGGCCGGCCGGCGGCGCGCGCCTGCGGGCGCTGCCGGCCGCGCCGGCGGAAGCCCCCCGCTTCGCCACGGCGCTGTTCTGGGACGAGCGCGAGGGCGTGCTCCACGTGCTGGACGGCGCCCGGCACCAGGTGCGCCGGTACGCTCCCGACGGACGCCTGCTCGGCTTCGCGACGCTGAACGCGGGGCAGGCGACCTTCGCCATCGCCCTCACCGACGGCGGGACGGTGGTCGCCGGGGGAGTGCGGGCCGAAGACGCGGAGCGGACGACGCTGGTTTCCGTGCACGACTCCCAGGGGCGGCACCGGGCGGCGTTCCTGGACATGGAGCCGGCGATGGCCCGCAGCAAGGTGCGCCTGGCGCCCCCGGTGCTCCTGGCGCCCGCCGGGGGAGAGACGTTCCTGGCGGCCCAGCCCGGCGCCCCCACCATCCTGCGGATGAGCACCCGCGGCGAGGTGCTGCAGCGCTTCGAGGCCACCTACGACGGGTACCGGCGCCCCGCGGCGCTCACCGACGCGACCTTCGACTTCGAGCGCACGGAGACATGGAGGCGCAGCATGGATCCCTTGCGGTTCCTGCACCGGGGCGGGCGCTTCGTCTTCGCCGGCTTCGGGACGTGGCGCGGGGGGCGGATGGTGTACCGCCTGGAGGTCTACGGCCCCGACGGGTCGCGGGTGGACACCGGCCTGCGCCACGACAGCCGCCCGCTCTGCGGCCGCGGCGAGGAGCTGGTGCTGGTGTCGATGGGGAACCCCGAAGAGGTGGAGGTCACGCGCTGGCGCTACAGGGAGCCGGCGCCGGGCCGCGCGGCGGCGGCCCGGCGCCGCTCCCCTCAACCCGGCGAGGGCGTATGATCCGGAAACGGGAGCTCGCCGCGGGAGCGGCCCTGGCGCTGGTGGTGTTCTCGGCGAGCTTCGCGCTGGCCCGCACTCCCGCGCGCGAGGAGCTGGACGGGGCGCTCCGCCTGGTGGCGGCCGACCCCGCCCGCTCGGTCTGCCTGGGCGAGGGGGCGTGCGTGTGGCCCGAGGCGCCGCACACCCTGTTCGTCTTCTTCTCGGCCACCGACTGCGCCGGGTCGCTGTACGACATGGCCGTGCTGGAGGAGCTCTACCGCGCCGTGCCGCGCGGGCGCCTGAACCTGGTGGGGGTGGCCTACGGGATGGACGCCGCCGAGGCGCGCGCCTTCGCCGTGGCGTCGCAGATCACCTACCCGCTGTACCTGGACCCCGCGCGGCTGGAGAGGCACGTGCGGAATCCACGCCCCGAGCGCTTCAACCGGCCCATGAAGGTGCTGGTGGACCGCCAGGGGAGGGTGATCGAGACCTGGCCCTCGCGGACCGAGGTGCGCGGGCAGCGCCTGGACCTGGGCCGGGTGCGCGCCCGGCTGGTGCCGTGAGGCGCGCCCGCCGCGCCGCGCGGGCGGCGCTCGCCGCCGCGCTGGCGGCCGCCTGCCGCGGCGAGCCCGCCGCGGCGCCCGCCGTGCTCGCGGAGGCCGACACCGTGGTCGCGCCCGAGAGCGAGCTCCTGGGAGTGCCCGTGGACCTGGCGGTGGACGGGAGCGGGCGCGTGTACGTGCTCGACAACGCCCTGGGGCGAATCGTGCGGCTGGAGGACGGAGCCCGCCCGACCGTGCTGGGGCGGCGGGGCGGGGGCCCGGGCGAAATGGAGGGGCCGCTCGCGCTGCGCGTGGACGGCGACTCGATCCGCGTGGACGACCGGGGGAACGGGCGCGCGCTGGTACTGGCCGCGGACGGCGCCCCCGTGCGCAGCTTCCCCCTCCCGCCGCGCTCGCCGGGGGCGCTGGCGTTCGGGGCGCGCGGCGAGGCGGCCGTGGCCACCTCCGGCCTCTCGGCGGCCGGGCTGGCCGTGCGCCTGGACGCCGCAGGAGAGCCGCGCGGGACGCTGGGGGCGCTGTTGGCCCCGCCAGTGCGGATCCTGAACTTCACCGCCATGAAGGCCGACGTCCGCCGAGGCCGGATCCCCGCCGTCCTGCGCAACGCGGCGATCCCGGTGTTCGGCGAGGGGGGTGGGGCGTGGCTGGTGCTGGCGGCCGAGGGGGCGGTGCGGCGCTACGACGCCGGGGGACGCGAGGTGTGGTCGCGGCCGGTGCGCACGCCGGAGGTGCGCGCGATCCGCGAGCGCTTCTTCTCCCTCAACCGGGCGGAGAAGAGCCCGTACTCGTTCTACCCCCTGGCCTACTTCGCCGACGCGGCGGCGGTGGGGGAGGAACTGTGGCTCCTGGTGAACACGCCCGAGGAGGAGCCGTCCGTGGTGCTGGTGCTGGAAGGGGGCGGGAAGCTGGCGCGGCGGTACATCCTCCCCGGCGTTTTCGGCGCGCGCGACCTGGCCGTGGACGAGGCGCGCGGCCGGCTCTACCTCAGCGTGCCCTCCAGCGCCGCCCTGCTCTCGGTCCGCCTGCCACCCACCTGAACGAGGCCGTTCCCCGGCTGATACCGAACCGGGAAAACGGCAGGCCTCACGCAGAGTCGGCAGAGGGTGTTTCTCTGCTGTCCGGGTGAGAAAGGGCTTCACCGGAATCCATATGAACGGAGGAGGACCGGCAGTCACCGGTCCTCCTCCGCGTCTCCGGCCCTCCCGCCGCCGCCGTCGGGCCGCGGCGAAGTCGCGCGCGTACGCCTCGCTGGAGAAGCGGAAGAAGCAGCGGTCGTCCCGGGGGCGGCGTCCCGCCCGGTACGGCTCGAGCGCGCAGTCCACCGCCCATAAAAATCTCCGCGGGAAGGTTCGGGAGGGAGTTGCCCGCGAGCGGCGTCCTCCGGGTCGAACCCGCGCGATGCCCGGTTCAGTCCCTCGCGCTCACTGCAGGGCAGGTCGAAAGAGCAGCCGGGGCGTCCTTCCGCCGCCGGCTCCCGGCGCCGCCACGGTGCCGACGTGGAGGAGGGCGGGCGCCGCCGATCCCAAAGTGCGACCGGACGCGACCAACCCTGGCGCTCCGTCCCACGTCACATCGCGGTGCCGAGACACCTGTTTCCCCCGCGACCGGACGAACCCCGATGCGACGCCGCCTCCCCCTGCTCGTGCTCTCCACGCTCGCCGTCCTCCTATCTACCGGGCCCGCGGGGGGCGCGCTCGGCGCCCAGTCGCTGGGAACGGCGCTGGTGCCGGGGCCGCGCGGGATCACGCCGCTGCAGTACGCGGCGCTCGCGCGCGAGGCGGGGGAGCGCCTGGAGCGCGAGGAGTGGGAGCTGGCGGCCGAGGCGTACGCGCGGCTCACCGCGGCGTATCCCTGGGACGGCGAGACCTGGCGGCGCCTTGGCACGGCCCGCTACCGCGCGGGCGACTTCCGCGGCGCCGCCCCCGCCTTCGCCCGGGCGGACGCGCTGGGGGTGTCGCCGTATCCCACCACCAACGCCGCGCTCGCCGCCGAGTCGTACGCGCGCTCGGGCCAGCCCGACAGCGCGCTCGCCTGGCTGGAGCGCGCGGTGCTGGTCCACCGCCTGGAGTGGGTGGGCGAGCTGCTGCAGGACAGCGCCTTCCACGCGCTCCGGGGGCACCCGCGCTTCCAGGCGCTCATGCCGCCCCCCGCCGACTCCACCGCCCCGCGCGAGAGCGGGTGGAGGGCGGACGTGGACTACCTCCTGGCCTCCATCCGCCGCTTCCGCCCCGAGTACGCCGGCGGCCGGCCGCTCCCGGACTCGATCCTGCGCGCCGCCGCGCGGGTGAAGGAGCGCGTCGGCGCGCTCACCGACGCGCAGGTGGCGGTGGAGCTGCAGAAGCTCGTCTCCCTGCTGGGCCGCGGCCACACCGGCGTCGGCTTCCGGGGCGACCTCCCCGCGCGGCTGGGGCGCACGGGCGGCCTGCCCCTGGTCTTCCACCTCTTCCCCGAGGGCGTGCTGGTGGTGAACGCCGACAGCGCGCACCGGGCGCTGGTGGGCGCGCGCGTGGTGGCGGTGGACGGCGTCCCGGTGGAGCGGGTGCTGCGCGCGATCGAGCCCCTGGTGCAGTCCGACGAGGGCGAGTCCTTTCGCCTGAACGCCCCGGAGGTGCTGCGCACGCCGCACGTGCTGCACGCGCTGGGGATCGCGCGCGAGCCCGGCCGCGTGCGGCTCGGGGTGGAGGACGCCGCCGGCCGGGCGCGCGAGGTGGAGGTGGCGTCGTCGGAGGCCCCCGTCGCGCGCACCCTCCTTCCCCCGCCGGGCGCCCCCACTCCGCCGCCGCTGTCCATGAGCCGCCCGGGCGAGTGGTACTGGTTCGAGCCGCTGGCGGCGGACTCGGCCGTGTACGTGAACTTCAGCCGCACCTTCCCGCAGGAGGGGAGGGAGAACCTCGCCGAGTTCGGGCTGCGGCTGCGGCGGTGGCTGGCCGAGCACCCCGGCACGCGCGGCGTGGTGGTGGACGTGCGGCGCAACACCGGCGGCAACACCTACCTTTATCCCGAGCTGCTGCGCACCCTGATCGCCCACGACGCGCGCGAGGGAGCGCGGCTCTTCGTGCTGGTGGGGAGGAACACCGGCTCGGCGGCCATGAACTTCGTGGTGGAGCTGGACCGCCTGACCAACGCGGTGTTCGTGGGCGAGCCCACCGGCGCCCAGCCCCGCCAGCACGGCGACCCGGCGGTCCTGGTGCTCCCCTACAGCGGCCTTCCCCTCTACCTCTCCACGGTGGAGTGGAGCCTCACCTCCCCGCGCGACGCGCGGCGCTGGATCGCCCCGGACGTCCCCGTGGCGCTCACCGCCGACGACTACCGCGCCAACCGCGACCCGGTGCTGGACACCGTGCTCGAGCTGATCCGGCAGGGGCGGTGATCGCCGGTGCCTGGAACGATAGCCGGTATGGCGCCCGGGTGGTTTTCCGGGCTTCGAGAGGAGGGAAAGGCCTCATACCGATTTCCACGATTGGTGTCATTCCGAGGAGGAACGACGAGGAATCTACTTGACCCCGCTCGAGGTCTGTAGGATCAGGATTTGGCATCCGGCGGGAAGACCCCGACCGGGATTCAGACACCCAGCCGCGCTGGGCAGATTCCTCGGCCGCCTGTCCTTCCGTCACTCCGCGGCTCTGGGGCATGGCTCCCTCGGAACGACAATGCGCAGTTGATCTCAAGAAACGGGATCACACGGAGTCGACGGGGAACACCGGATCCCGCTGTCCCGGTTGACTCCGTTGACTCCGTGCCAGCACGGGCGTTTTCCTGCCAGTGCCGACCCCCGAGCCTCCTGAACTGCGCCCTTCCTGACTACGTGCAGCAGCTTCTCCCGCCTCGTGCACCGCAACGAGCTGGCCGAACTCACGGCGCTCGGTGCCCGCCGCGGGCGGCTCATCCGGGGAGCTCGCGGCGTGCGGCGATGAGTCTGAAACCAATGCTCCAGCGTTTCGTATGGGAAACCCATACGTGGCCGGTTCTGAACACGAGCCTTCGCGGAGGAGGAGCTGTGAGCGAGCGTGTGACACTCGCGACGTCGACCGGGCTGCTCTTTCTGGTCCTCGCGTTTCACCTCGCGACGGGGCTGGTGGCCCTCGCGGCGGGATTCATGGCCATCGCGGTTCGCAAAGGAGGGACGTGGCATCGCCGCAGCGGCCTGGTCTTCGTGTACGCGATGATCGCCACTGCGATTGCGGTAGCGATCATCTCCGCATACGAGGGCAAGTCCATCGGTGGCGGAGTGCTCATCGTCTACCTCGTGTTCACCGCCTACACCGCCGTCAAGCCGCTGCCTGGAGCAGGCCGGCGGGTGGGCATGGCCCTCATGGTGCTGGCATTCACACTCGCCGCGGGGGAATACACTCGCGCATTCACCGCGCTCGGCAGGCCGGGAAACCAGATCGATGGTGTGCCTGCCGGGATGATGTTCTTCATGGCCACGGTCATCCTGCTCGCCGCCATCGGCGATCTCAGGATGATCCGGGCCGGCGGCATTCAGGGAACGCGACGGCTGGCGCGCCATCTCTGGCGGATGTCCTTCGGGCTGTTCATCGCGTCCGGCTCGTTCCTCCTTGGCCAGATGAAGTTCATTCCCGAGCCGATCCGCATCGTCCCGCTGCTCGTCGTCCTGGCCGTCAGCCCGCTCGTGGTGCTGCTTTTCTGGATGTGGCGAGTCCGTCTGAAACAGAATCTGCGCGGAATGATGACCGCGAAGCCGATCGAGGCGCGACGGCCGGCCTGACGCGAATCGGCCACCCAGACCAGAATCGCTCTTCGGCCCCCACGCCGTGAGCGGTCCCGGTCGCTTCCATCAATCGTTGAACGGCAGGAGCAGGCGCCTGCGTCGGCAACACGGTCATCCGGCGCGCGCGGCCAGCACGCCCTCGACCGCCTCGCGGAGGGCGGCGGCGTCGCCGGCGGGAACGAGGGTGAGCCCCTCCGCCGGGCCCAGGCCGCAGGCAGGCGTGGCGACCACGGGGACGCCGCCCGCGAGCGCCTCGAGCAGCTGGCGCGGCCGGTTCTCCACGAACGCGGGGAGCACCACCAGGTCGCCCCGTCGAGCCAGTGCCCCTCCGGCGCGGCCAGGCGCACGCCGTCCCAGAAGCCGGGCCCCTCCAGCCGCGACCCCATCGCCACCAGCTCCGCGTCCACACCGGCCAGCGCCGAGCGCAGCTCGTACGTCAGCGGGGTGCGGGTGAGCGATGGAAGGGAGAAGATATGCCCCGTTTAGGCAGACGCAAAAACACTTGGGCGCGGTACGCCCAACCGTTCGCCGTGGGAGCGCCGCCGTTGTAGAAAGGCCCAACAGCATCTCTGCTGGAGCACGCGAGCAGGTCGCATCGTCGGGCACACATCGTCATTGCTGGCGGAGAGAGCGCCACGTATACTGGCGGCGACGACGGCCTTCAGATCAATTTTCAGCTGTCGTCGGCGCAACAATGATTCCTGACGTTTCCCCGCTCCCGGCGGCAAATTACCGGAGAAATGACGAGTTGGAGGCGGCACGGACCGCCCCTTCGCACTACATAAGTGGAGAACTGCCATGGCCAGAATTCCCGACCTTAGACGGATGACCAGCGAACGTGAGATCCTGCTGCAACATGTAGCCGAGGGTCGCAATTTTGACACAGCGGTCAAGCAATTGGATCCTCAACCGCACAAGAACCACCTAGGCCAGGACATTTTGGGACTATTTCGCACGCATGAACATAGGAAGGCGGTAATCGCGGACAACTGGCTACTGAAGCAATTCCAGGCGGCCGGGCTTGAGGTGCCTTCTTTCTTGGAGGCTGGCCCACGTGAGGACCTGCACCACGACCCCCACAAGGTGAACGTGGCCATCGTGACCACCGGAGGGCTGGCGCCGGGGCTGCACCGGGTAGTGCACAGCATCGTCAAGCGCCACGACCTCTACGACAACAAAGGAAAGGTACTCGGCGTCTACAACAGCTTCGAAGGGCTCCGCAACCTGACCGACAACAAGGTCCCGCTCACACCCAAGATGACCGAGGAATGGCTTTACGACGGAGGTTCGAAGCTGGGTAACGTCCGAGGGGGACAGAAGGACGACAACGAACTCGAACTGCTGGTACGCGACATCACCGGGAATCTCACCCGGCACAAGATCAACATCCTGTACGTCATAGGCGGTGACGGCTCGCTGAAGGTCGCCCACGAACTCGCGCTGGCAAACCCCACCCGCAGCATCGTCGGCATCCCCAAGACGATGGATAACGACCTGCTGTGGGTTTGGCAGTCGTTCGGCTTCAACACAGCGGTAGAACGGGCAACCCGCGTCATCAACATCCTGCGTAGCGAGGCCGAGTCGACCCGGCGGATCTGCGTGATTGAGTTGTTCGGCGCCGAGGCCGGATTCGTGGCGGCGAACGCGGCGCTAGCGAGCGGGCACGTCGACCTAGTGCTGATTCCCGAGGTGTTCGACGCCCTCAGCGTCGACCAAGCGAGGCAGTACCTGGACGACGTGATCCGCCACGTAGAAGAAAGGGTGCAGGAGAGGGACCACACGCCTCATGCGGTGGTGGTCATGGCGGAAGGGGCGGGAGCCGTGCTCGAAGGCAAGAAGGCCAAGCTCAAGGACAGGGAGGTGAAGAAGGCGGACTTCTGCGATTACCTCAGGGATGAGCTGAAGAAGCGCGTGCACGACGCGCGGGACAAGGAGATCGAGGTGTTCACGAACCAGCCGCGCCACCACATCCGGGCCGTGCCAGCCAATGCACACGACCAGATCTATTGCGAGCGGCTGGGTGCGCTGGCCGTCGACAACGCCTTGGGCGGCTACACCGACTTCATGATCTCGCAGTGGCTGGCCGAGTTCGTCCTCGTCCCGCTGAGCCTGGTGGGAGAGGGAAAGAAGAAAATCCCAATCCCAGGGATGTTCTGGAAGCAGGTGGTGAGCAGCACAGGACAGCCGCTCTCACCTGCCGAGCGTACCAGGCCTCTTGACGTAGAAGACGATGGGAAAAACAGGCGCCAAGCCAAGCGGTGAGGACAGCGTGGGAGTTGAAAATGCTGGTCTGCGATAGAAACTCGCAGATCTTTCTTCCGAATACACCCTAGCCTCACACGCCGCGCGCGGCGAGCACGGCCGCGATCGCGTCGCGGAGGGCGTCGGCGTTGCCGGCGGGGACGAGGGTGAGCCCCTCCGCCGGGCCCAGGCCGCAGGCAGGCGTGGCGACCACGGGGACGCCGCCCGCGAGCGCCTCGAGCAGCCGGCGCGGCCGGTTCTCCACGAACGCGGGGAGCACCACCAGGTCCGCCCCGTCGAGCCAGTGCCCCTCCGGCGCGGCCAGGCGCACGCCGTCCCAGAAGCCGGGCCCCTCCAGCCGCGACCCCATCGCCACCAGCTCCGCGTCCACACCGGCCAGCGCCGAGCGCAGCTCGTATGCCCCTTTGCGCCCCGCCGTGGGGCCGGGGAAGACGATCCGCGGGCGCGGGCCCGGGTTCGGCCGGGGCGCGAAGGCGGCCGGGCGCGCCCACTCCAGCACCTCGGCCCGGCCGGGGAAGAGCGCGGCGACGTCGCGGTGCGGCGTGACGATCCGCCGCGCGTGGGCCAGCGCCTCGGCCTCGTCGCGCACCAGGGCAGCGTCGGCGCGGAAGTCGGCCAGGGTGGGGCTCCCGGGGTGCAGCCGGGCCGCCGCGTCCAGCCGGGCGTGCAGCTCGCCCAGCGGCGGCGCCGTCATCAGCACGTCGAAGGTGCGCCCGCCCAGGTGCCCGGCGCGCCACAGGAAGGGGAGGAGACCCTGCGCCGCCACCACGTGCGTCACGTCGTGGCGCAGGAGCGGCGCGTAGCTCTCCGCCAGCGCCGCCGCCGCGGCCAGGAGCGCGCGCTGCCGCGCCGCCCCCTGCGCCGCCAGCCGCCGCGACCGCCATGCGCGCGCGAGCGCCACCCGCCAGCCCTGCCGCACGCGCGCGGCGCCGTCCGTCGTCCAGGCGTACGCCGGCTTCCCCAGCCGCCGCCCGTCGAGCGGGACCCCCAGCACGTCGCCCGGGCGGCGCACGTCCGCCAGCCAGCCGTCGAGCTCCGGCCACCACTCGTCCACCAGGTGCGCCGCGCGCCCCACCGGCTCCGGCGGCGCCTCCAGGTGGCGGAAGCACCCGTCCTCGCCGCAACTGGCGCAGCTGCGCGGCCCCGCGCCCAGCACCCGCAGCGCGCGCGCCCGCCCGGGCGCCCCGGCCGGGGCCGCCCGCCCGGCGGGGCGCGGGCCGCGCAGGCGCACCGTGAGCGTGCCCGCGTCCATGCGCGCCTCCACGCGGAAGGGGTGCGGCGCGCGGAAGCGCAGGTCCACGTAGTTCCAGAAGACGGTGGCGTCGCGCCCGAGCTCCGCCCACGAGCCGGGGACCGCGCGGCTGTGCGCGTGCCGCTCCACGATCTCGCACCCGGCCTGGAGCGCGGCGTCGTACAGCGCGCCCGAGAGCTGGCAGAGCCCGCCGCCCACCGAGGGGACCAGGCACCCCTCGCGCAGCTCGCGCCCCGCCACGAAGCCCCGCAGCCGCGTGGCCCGGCCCACCTGCGCCCAGAAGCCGAACACCGCGCCCGCCGGCACCTCCACGCCGTCGAGCCGGCGCAGCGCCAGGCGGAGGTTGTGCACCTTCCCCGCCACCAGCGGCAGCTCCGCCGCGTCGTCCTCCGTCCAGAGCGGGGCCACCGACTCGGCCAGCACGGGCGCGTCCTCCAGGGCGGCGGAGCGCGGATGGCGCCTGGGCCCCGCCCGCAGGTCGCCCGCCGCCCGGCGGAGCTGGAAGAGCGCCGCCTTCGCGCGGAAGGCGAGCGCGCCCGCGCGCGAGTGCGGGGCCGCGGACGCGCGGGGGAGGGCGGGGCCGCGGGAAGCGGGAGAAAGCGGGAGGGCCGGGGCTTCCATCGAAAGGTTCTGCGGCGGTCGGAGGGGACGGGCTGCGATCGGACGGCCGGAGGATACGGCCCGGCGCCGCGAGAAGATTCGGGACCGTGGGATTTTCAGGAGCGGCTCACGACGCCGGGATCCGGTGCCGGCACCGCCGCTTCACCCGCGCGGCCGCGGGCGCCGTTCGCCGCGGCGAAGTCGCGCGCGTACGCCTCGCTGGTGAAGCGGAAGAAGCAGCGGTAGTCCTGGGGGCGGTACCCGGCCCGGTACGATTCGAACGCGTAGTCCACCGCGCCCGCGACGCGGTTCCCCCGGCGCACGCGCGGGTACACGAGCCCCACCAGCCGCGCCGCCAGCCATCCCACGACGAAGCCCACGCCCGTCGCGAGCACGACGAGCTGGAGCAGCGGCCGCAGCCACCCGGACGGCGGGCCGCTCCGCCACGCCGCGGCGCCGAGCGCCAGCACGGCCAGGAACGCGAGCGCCGCGCCGCCCCAGAGGAAGACGTCGCGCAGCGACTTGGCGCGGGCGCAGTCGTCGCAGAGCGGGAAGTCGTACTCCGGCAGCCGCGTCCCCCGGGGCTGCATGAAGGGGAGGTGCAGCTTCCCCCCCGTCCAGTACACGCCGGGGCCGGGCGGGCGGCCGCACGCGCAGCAGCGCCCGGCGGGCACCACGGCCCTCCCCATCCCGGGGGTCGCCACCTGATAGCGGAAGCGCCCCCAGCGCCACACCCGGACGACGCCCGCGGCCGGCGCCTCCCTTCCCGGAGGAGCGGCGGGGTGCACGTCAGTCCCCCGCGATCCCCAGCGCGCTGGGGACGAAGGGCGCCTCGCGCATCACCGCCGGCTTGCGGCGCGAGAGGATCATCACCCACTCGCGGACCGAGACGGCCAGCACCAGCACCACCACCGCCATGAAGACGAGCGCCACGCCCGCGTCCAGCCGGTCGTTGAAGAGCATCCGCTGCGCGTCGGCGATCGTCTTCGCCCCCGCGGGGAGCGCGCCCGCGGCGAGGCGCTCCTCGATCATCCGCGCGTGGGCCAGGAAGCCCAGCCTGGGCTCGGGCGAGAACACCTTCTGCCACCCGGCCGTGAAGGTCACCGCGCCCAGCCAGACGAGCGGCAGCAGCGTCACCCAGGCGAAGCGCGCCTTCCCCATCTTGATGATCACCGTCGTCCCCACGCAGAGGGCGACGGCCGCCAGCAGCTGGTTGGAGATGCCGAAGAGCGGCCAGAGCGAGTTGATCCCGCCCAGCGGGTCCACCACGCCCTGGTAGAGGAAGTACCCCCAGAACGCCACGATCAGCGCGCTGGAGGCCACGATCGACGGGTACCAGCTGGTGCGCCCCAGCGGCTTCCAGACGTGCCCCAGGATCTCCTGCAGCATGAAGCGGCCGACGCGCGTGCCCGTGTCGATCGTGGTCAGGATGAAGAGCGCCTCGAACATGATGGCGAAGTGGTACCACACCGCCGCCAGCGCGCTCCCGCCGAAGACCCCCGAGAAGATCTGCGACATCCCCACCGCCAGCGACGGCGCCCCGCCCGTGCGCGCCAGGAGCGTCTGCTCGCCCACCGAGGCGGCCAGCGCCTGCATCTGCTCGGGCGAGACCACGAAGCCCCAGGTGGCGATGGTGCGGACCGCCTGGTCGAGCGTGGGGCCCACCACCCCGGCCGGCGCGTTGATGGCGAAGTAGACGCCGGGGTCCAGGATGCCGGCCGCCACCATCGCCATCACCCCCACGAAGCTCTCCATCAGCATCCCGCCGTAGCCCACCATCCGCGCGTCGCTCTCGCGGGTGAGCATCTTGGGCGTGGTCCCCGAGGCCACCAGCGCGTGGAAGCCGCTGATGGCGCCGCACGCCACCGTGATGAAGGCGAAGGGGAAGAGCTTGCCCGCGAACACCGGCCCGGTGCCGTCCACGAAGCGCGTGAGCGCCGGCATGCGGATCTCCGGCAGCGCCACCAGGATCGCCGCGGCCAGCAGCACGATGGTGCCGATCTTCAGGAACGTCGACAGGTAGTCGCGCGGGCAGAGGAGCACCCACACCGGGAGCACCGAGGCCACGAAGCCGTAGGCCATCATCAGCCACACCAGCGTGGTCCCCTCCACCGTGAACAGGCCCGCCAGCGCCGGCGACTCGGCCACCCAGCGCCCCGCCACCGTCGCGATCAGCACGAGCACCACGCCGATCGCCGACGCCTCGCCCACCTTCCCGGGCCGGATCCGGTGCATCCACGCGCCCATCAGCAGCGCGATCGGGATGGTGCAGGCGATGGTGAAGAGGCCCCAGGGCGAGTGGCGGAGCGCGTTCACCACGATGAGCGCGAGCACCGCCAGCAGGATCCCCATGATGGCGAGCACGGCCACCATGGCGGTGAAGCCGGCCACGTGGTTGATCTCCTCGCGCGCCATCTGCCCCAGGCTCTTGCCGTCGCGCCGCATCGAGGCGAAGAGAATCACGAAGTCCTGCACCGCCCCCGCCAGCACCACGCCGATGATCAGCCAGAGCGTCCCCGGCAGGTAGCCGAACTGCGCGGCGAGGACCGGTCCGACGAGCGGGCCGGCCCCGGCGATGGCCGCGAAGTGGTGGCCGAAGAGCACGTACCGGTGGGTCGGCACGAAGTCGACGTGGTTGTCGAGCCGCTCGGCCGGGGTGGCGCGGCGGTCGTCGAGCTCCAGCACGCGCCGGGCGAGGAACTTCGCATAGAAGCGGTAGGCGACCGCGTAGGTGCACACGGCGGCGATCACCAGCCAGGCGGCGTTGATCGTCTCGCCGCGGTGCAGGGCGATCAGGCCGAGCGCCACCGCCCCGAGGACGGCGACGGCGGCCCAGACCACGTGCTGGAGCGGCTTCGGCAACGGCTTGGGCATGGGCGGGCTTCGGGTGGTAGCCGGATCGGGATCGTGACGCTGGAACGGCGGCCTGGCGGGATGCCAGGGAAGTTACGGACTCCGGTCGGGTTCGGGAAGCCGGGGAGCATCCGGCGAGGCCGAACGAAAGGGCCCGCCCCCGGCGTACGGGAGGCGGGCCTTAGCGCGGCCGCGGCGCGGCGCGCGCCCTCACGGGTAGAACGGCGGGCCGTCGAACAGGTTCTGCGGCTTCAGGATGAAGCCGGTCCACATCGTCTGCGCCACCCCCTCGAACTCCCCGCCGTCCGCGTTGCCGTCCTCGTCGCGGTACATGTGGTGCAGGGGGCCCCAGTACCACACCACCACGTCGGTGGACGCCGTCGACTGCGCGGGGGCGACGTAGTGGGGGAGGAACCGGGGCCGCATCTCCGACGGGTCGTACCGCGTCACCCAGGCATCGTGCCCGGTCCACGCCTCGTCGTGCCGCGAGCTCCCCGTGCGCACGGGCATCAGCATGTAGCCTGTGACACTCCCCCGCCCGTTCTTCAGGCCGCCGTCGAAGACGTGCAGGTGCGTGAACTCGGTGGCGCTCCAGTCCAGCGGCTGCTCGGAGGCCACCGGCACCGCCGTGTCGCTGGCGCCCGTCCCCACCTCGGCGTGCACGGTGCGGTGCACGTTGTCGCCCGCCCACCCGTTCAGGTCGATGTCCAGCCGCCACATGGCGTCGTGCGTGTGCGACACCGGCCAGTTCCAGGGGAGATTGGACCCCGTGGCGGCCATCTCCCCCAGCACCACCCCGTCGTCGCGGAAGGTCCAGCGGATGAGGTAGCGGTAGTTGACGGCCTTGAACGAGCCCCAGAGCACCAGCTCCTGGCCGCGGCGGACGGCGGTGTGGCTCTTCCAGGCGATCCCCCGGTCGTGCACCTCCTTGCAGACCACCCCCGCCAGGAGGGTGCCTCCGGCCGCCGCGGGGCAGTCGCCGGCGCCCAGGGTCTCGGGGCCCTTGATGTAGTCGGTGAGGTCGTAGAAGCGAACCCCGTTGTGGTACGGGACGAAGATCTCGGAGACGCGCGCATCCCAGAACACCCGGATCCACGGCCGGGTGGGGGCGGGGCGGAAGAACGCGGCCGTGATGACCAGTCCCCACGAGGTGGGGGTCTGCCAGCAGAGCATCCACTCGGTTTGCTTCCCCCCGCCGGTGAAGGTGTGCTGCACCAGGTACGGGGTGGAGCAGGGCTGGGCCGCGGCGGCGCGGGCCGAGCCCAGGGCCAGCAGGACGGCCGCGCCCGCGGCGCGGCAGATGGTCGGCGCTCTCATGGGCGGGCCCTCCGGACGAGGACGGTACGGTTGGGGATGTCCACCACCACACGGCTGGTGAGGTAGGTGTCGCCGCGGCGGAAGATCAGGTCCAGGCAGCGCCCCGAGGGGCAGACCCCGGGGATGCGCGTGCTGATCGGCAGCCCCTCGACCACCCAGTCCGCGGGGTCGCCCCGCAGCAGCCCGCGCACCTGGGTGTCGCGCAGCGCCAGGTCGCGGGCGAGCGCCTGCTCGGCGTCCGAGAACGGCACCGAGAAGCGCGGCGCACCGGCCTCGCGCGGCTCCCGCTCCTCCTCCGGGGTGAACGAGGTGACCTCCATCACCCGGCCCCGCTCCAGGTCCACCAGCGCGCGCACGCCCACGAAGCGGCGCTCGTAGACGCTCGCCAGTACCTCGGCCACGCGACCCACGGCGGCGGGCCGCAGCGGGTCCTCGGCACCCGTCCTGATCGGCTTGACCGCGAGCAGCTCCACGTAGGGCACGTCGAACGCGCGGCCGGCCACGATCTGCCGGAAGCGCTGGTCTTCGGTGACCAGGCGCACGGCGGCCGTGCGCTCGGCCGCGGTCAGCGGGTCGAGGGGGCGCACCTGTCCGGGAGGGGCCGTGCCGTCCGGCGGCGGGCGGGACGGCTCTCCGGGGCCGGCGACTCGCCCCGCGCAGGCGGCCAGGAGCCCGAGCGCGGCCAGCGCGCCGCGGAGCAGGGCGCGCCGGGAGGAAAGGGGAAGGGACATGAACACCTCCAGAAATGAAATGAAATGAAAAGGAGTGCAGCCTGCCCGCGGCCATGGCTGGAGCAGGCGCCGTTCCGCCGGCTCTTTCGGGGGCGGCCGGCCCGCGCGGGAACACGGATCGGCCTGTCTCGCAATCTGTTACGTGTCCCGGCGCGCGAGGGGGCCTCGCCTTCCGCCGCTGCGGCTCTGCGGCGCGCAAGGGACAGAATGCGGCAGCGAAGCCCCGCCCGGCCGCCCTGCGGGCAACGCTCCGCCGCGGCCCGGCGTCACACCAGACCGCGACGGTGCACCCCGCGGCTTTCGGCGGGACGGGCGGGCCGGACATTTGGCGCCCAACTTGTCGAAGCCGTTGCGTTGGACTAAGTTTCGTTCTCCCTCGCCCGTCCGGCTCGGCTGTTTCCCGCAGGTCTCCCAGGAGCGCGTCTCGGACCCATGCAGCCCTCCCGCCGCACCCTCGTCATCGCCGCCGCCGCGCTGGCGCTGGTCCTCGCCGCGGCCGCCGGCATCTACGCGCGTATCCGCACCGGGTCGGACGCGGACGGCGCCGGCGGCGAGTCGAAGGGCCCGCGCCCGGCCACCTCGGCCTCCGAGGGCTTCTCCACCGACGTGGCGATCCCCGTCGAAGGCGCGGCCGCCGTGCGCGACACCCTGGTGCTGGCCGTCTCCGCCGCGGGGCAGGCCGAGGGGTGGAAGAAGGCGGTGGTGGTGGCGCAGGTCACCGGCCGCATCGCCAGCCTCCCCGTGCGCGAGAACCAGGCGGTGGGGAGCGGGCAGCTCGTGATGGCGCTCGACGCCGCCGAGTACGGGCTGGCGGTGGAGGAGGCCGAGGCCGCGGTGCGGCAGGCGCAGGCCCTCTACCGCGAGGGGACGCTGCTCAACGAGGAGATCCCCGACGAGCGGGTGCGGCGCGACCGCGAGGCGTTCGCGCGCTCCAAGAGCGGGCTGGACGCGGCCGAGGTGCGGCTGCGCAAGGCGCGCCTCGACCTCTCCCGCACCCGTGTGGGCGCGCCGTTCTCCGGGCGGGTGGCCTCGCTCAAGGTGGTCCCCGGCCAGTGGGTGCGCGCCGGCGACGAGCTGATGACCGTCGTGGCGCTCGACCCGATCAAGGTTGAGGTGCAGGTGCTGGAGAGCGAGGTGGGGCTCCTGGCGCCCGGCCGGCGCGCCCAGGTGCGCTTCGCCGCCTTCCCCGAGGCCTTCACCGGCACCGTGCAGACCATCAACCCGGTGGTGGAGAGCGGCACCCGCACGGCGCGCGTCACCGTCACCATCCCCAACCCCGGCGGGCGCATCCTCCCCGGGATGTACGCCCGCGTCTCGCTCGAGGCGCAGCGCTTCGCCGACCGCGTGCTGGTCCCCCGCTCGGCGCTGCTGGAGCGCGACGGCCGCCCCATGCTCTTCGTCTTCGAGGGCGAGGGCGACCGGGGGCTCGCCAAGTGGCGCTACGTGACCCCGGGGCGGCAGAACGACTCCCTGGTGGAGATCCTCCCCAGCGAGGACACCGACAGCGTGCGCCCCGGCGAGCGGGTGCTCACCGCCGGCCACCTCACGCTCATCCACGACGCGCGCGTCCGCCTGGTGGACGACGTGAAGGACGCGGGGGGACGGCCGCAGTGACGATGAACCCCAGGGAACGGGGGACAGGGAACAGGGGACGGCCCGCGGGTACGGCGCCGGGGCGGGCGCCCGCGCGGGCGGCGGGGCTCCGCGGCGCGCCTCGCGGAGCCCCGTGCTTCCTCCCGCAGCCCCGGACGCGCGGCGAAGGCGGACGCCACCCGTCTCCGGGCTGGCTGTCCCCTGTCTCCTGTTCCCTGTCCCCTCGCGGTTAGATGTCCCTTCCCCGCATCGCCATCGCGCGGCCCGTCGCGGTCGCCATGTTCTTCCTGGGCGTGGTCTTCCTGGGGGTGCTCTCCTTCCTGCGCCTCCCCATCGACCTCCTCCCCGACGTCGCCTACCCGCGGCTGGTCGTCTACACCGAGAACCCCAGCGCCGCCCCGCCCGAGGTGGAGCGCTTCGTCACCGAGCCGGTGGAGCAGGCGGTCTCCACCGTCCCCGGCGTGCAGCGGGTGGAGAGCGTCACCCGCGAGGGGTACTCGCTGGTGACGGCCCGCTTCGCGTGGGGCACCGACATGGACTTCGCCGCGCTCAACACGCGCGAGAAGCTCGACAACATCCGCGACCAGCTCCCCGAGCTCGCCACCCGCCCCGTGGTGCTGCGCACCGACCCCCGCAGCGAGCCGATCATGGCGCTGGCGGTGGCGGGCCCGCGCGACCTGCCGCAGCTCAAGGAGCTCTCCGAGGCGGTCTTCAAGCGGCGGCTGGAGCAGATCGACGGGGTGGCGCAGGCGGCGGTGACGGGCGGGGTGGAGCGCGAGGTGCACGTGGACGTGGACCCGCGCCGGCTGGAGGCGCTCGGGCTCACCATCGACGACGTGGCGGCCGCGCTCGACCGCGCCAACGCCAGCGCCCCGGGCGGCACCATCCGCCGCGGCCGCTACCGCTACTCCCTGCGTACCCTCGGCGAGCTGCAGGGGGTGGCCGACGTGGGCGAGGTGCCGGTGCGCGCGGGCGCCGCCGCGTCGGCGGCGAACCCAGGGTCCGCACCGGGATCCGGCGCGGCCCCGGCGCTCCCCGCCGAGGTCCTGCTGCGCGACGTGGCCGCCATCGACGACGGCTTCCGCGAGCGCGAGTCGGTGGCGCGCTACAACGGGCGCGAGTCGGTGGGGCTCCTGGTGTTCAAGAACGCCGACGCCAACACCGTGCGCGTGGCCCGCGAGGTGGAGCGGGTGCTGGCCCAGCTGCGCCGCGAGTACCCGGGGGTGCAGCTCGAGGTGGCCATGAGCCAGGCCGGCTTCATCGCCGACGCGCTGGCCAACGTGGTCCAGGAGGTGGTCCTGGGCGGCATCCTGGCCTTCCTGGTGCTCTTCCTCTTCCTGCGCGAGGTGCGCTACCCCGTCGCCGTGGCGCTGGCGATCCCGATCTCCCTGGTCGCCACCTTCGCGCTGCTGCAGGCCGCGGGCGTCACGCTCAACATCATGAGCCTGGGCGGGATGGCGCTGGGGGTGGGGCTCCTGATGGACAACTCCATCGTGGTGCTGGAGAACATCTTCCGGCACCGCGAGCTGGGCGCGCGCGCCGCCCTGGCCGCCGCGCTCGGCGCCGAGGAGGTGCAGCGCGCCATCACCGCCTCGACGCTGACCACCATCGCCGTCTTCGGCCCCATCGTCTACGTCGAGGGCGTGGCCGGCGAGCTGCTGGGCGCGCTGGCCATGAGCGTGGCGTTCAGTCTCCTGGCCTCCATCGCCGTCGCCATCACCCTGCTGCCGACGATGGCGGCGCGGTGGGACCGGGCCCCGTCGGCCGCGACTGATGCGCCGAAGGCACGGGGATCGCTGGGACGGGCCGTCTCCCGGCCGCTGGACGCCTTCGACCGCGGCTTCGCGCGCTTCACCGGCTGGTACGAGCGGCTGCTGGAGGCGGGGATGCGCCGCCGCGGGCGGGTGATCGCGGCCGCTTTCGTCCTGCTGGGCGTCGGGGTGGCCGTCGGCCTCTCGCTGGAGCGGAGCGTACTGCCCGAGGTGGACCAGGGCGCCTTCCGCCTGCGCCTGGAGCTGCCGCGCGGCACCCCGCTGGAGCGCACCACCGGGGAGGCCGCCCGGCTGGAGCGGGCCGTGCGCGCCGACCCGGCCGTGGAGGCGGTCTTCTCGCGCATCGGCCAGCAGGTGGCGGTGGCGGGGATGGACGACCGCGAGAGCGGGCTGCACACGGCGCTGCTGGAGGTGCGGCTGAAGGAGGGCCGCTCCACGGCCGGGGCGCTGGAGCGGCTGCGCCCGGCGCTGGCCGGCTACCCGGCCGGGACGGTGGCGGTGGAGACCGGGCAGGCCACGGCACTGGGGAAGCTGCTGGGCGGCGGCGAGAGCGACCTGGCGGTGCGCATCCGGGGCGAGGACCTGGACGCGGCGCTCGCCTACGCCGCCCGGGTAGAGCGGCGGCTCGCGGCGGTGCCGTCGGTCGCCAACGTGCGGGTGGGGACCGAGCTGGGGCAGCCCGAGATCCGGGTGGAGATCGACCGCGAGCGCGCCGCCGCCTACGGGATCGACCCGCGCCGGGTGGCCGAGACGGTGGAGGCGTACATGCGCGGGAAGGAGGCCACCCGGCTGGTGGACTTCGACCGCCGGGTGCCCGTGGTGGTGCGCCTCCCCGAGGCCGACCGGCGCTCGGCGGCCACGCTGGAGACGCTGCTGGTGGACGGGGTGCCGCTGCGCGAGCTGGTGCGGGTGCGCGAGGCCTCGGGCCCCGCCGAGATCCGCCGGGTGGACCAGGGGCGGGTGGTCGTCGTGCACGCCGACGTGGCGCGCGGGGGCGTGGACGACGCGGTGGCGGACGTGCGGGCGGCGCTCGCCCCCGTCCCCGCGCCGCACGGCCTGCGCGCCGAGATCGGCGGCGAGAACGAGGAGATGCGCAAAGGCTTCCGCGACCTGGCGCTCGCCTTCGGCCTGGCGCTGCTCCTGGTCTACATGCTCCTGGCCGCCGAGTTCGAGTCGCTGCTGCACCCCTTCATCATCCTGCTGGCGGTGCCGCTGGCGGCGGTGGGCGCCACGGTGGCGCTCTGGGTGGCGGGGGCGGGGATCAACACCATGAGCCTGATCGGGATGGTGATCCTGGTGGGGATCGTGGACAACGACGCGGTGGTGAAGGTCGACTTCATCAACCAGATGCGCCGCCAGGGGATGAGCCGCCACGAGGCGATCCGCGCCGCCGGCCACGCGCGGCTGCGCCCGATCGTGATGAACACGATCACCGCGATGCTGGGCCTGCTCCCGATGGCGCTGGGGATCGGCCCCGGCGCCGAGCTGCAGGCGCCGCTCGCCATCGCCGTCTTCGGCGGGCTGCTCTCGGCCACGGCGCTCACCCTGGTGGTGATCCCGGTCGCCTACGACCTGCTGGAGGAGCTGGAGGAGCGGATCCGCGCCGTCCTCGGCCGCCCCGCCCGTGATCGCGCGGCCGCGGCGAAGCCCGAGGGAGCCGCCGCGCCGGGGCTGGTGGCGGGGGACTGATCGGGAGTACCCTCATGGCTGCCCCTCACCGCAAGCGGACAGATTTAGCTTGACTTATTGCGCACCGAACACGCAATTTATTGACACCCCCGCCGACCTTTGGTGGTGCAGCGTCATTCGATCTGGAGTGCCTGTTGCCACATCGCCTTCCTCGCACCGCGGCCGCCCTCGTACTCCTGCTGCTCGGCGCCGGTTGCCGCGGCCGCGATATGGAGCCCGCAAGCGAGCGTGACGGCTCCGGAGCGGTCAATCCCGCGTTCGCCGCGGCGTTCGACTCCATGGGCTCGGTCGCGCTCGAAGAGAGCGCCGGCGTGATCAACGTCGCGCCGATCGTGGCGGTCGATCCCGCGGGAGGCTTCCTCGTCGCGGACGCGAAGGAGGGGCAGGCGCGCAGCTACGACCCCCGGGGAAGGCTCCTCCGCACCTTCGGGCACAGCGGAAGGGGACCGGGCGAGTTCCAGTCGCCCGTGGCCGTGCTGCGGATGGCCTCCGGAGCCGTGCTGGTGGCGGACGCGGCGGAGGGGCGGCTCACCATCTTCGACGGCGACGGCGCCGCGGTCCTCGGCACGTCCCAGACCCCCCTCTTCCCGGTCTACGGGGCGGCCCAGCTCTCCGACTCCACCGTGCTGCTTGCCGCGCACGCGCCGAGCGCTCCGGCGTCTCCGCTCCTGCACGTGTGGAACCTGCGCTCCGGGCGGGCGGAGCGGAGCTTCTTCCCCACGCCCGGCGGGAGCGTCGTCCGCGAGCTCGCCCCGACCCTCGGGTGGGCGGCGTTCGCCCTGGCGGGCGACACCGTCGCGGCCGTGTTCGGGCTGGTCGACACCCTGTACGTCTTCGGCACGGGGGGGAGCCCCCGGTCGCGCGTGCGCATCCCGTTCGCCGGCTTCCCCGTGGTCACCACGCCGCCCGCCGCGGCCCGGACGGACCGGAGGCGCCAGATCCGGTGGATGGAGAAGATCATCCGGGTCTCCGACGTGTTCCGGCTCCCGGACGGCTCGTGGCTGCTCCAGTACGCGCGCGTCCGCGGCGCCGAGAACGAGTGGGGGCTCCTGCGCATGTCCGCCGACGGGCGCCGCCTGTTCGAGATGGACCGGACTCCCCGCCTGGTCGCCGTGCGGGGAGACTCCCTGTTCTTCGTCGATCCCCGCTCCGAGGTGCCCAGCCGATGGAGAATCGCGCGCTTCCGCGCCGGGTCCTGATCCGCTTCGCCGTCGCCGCGGCGGCGCTGCTCCCCGCGTGCGGGTGCCACCGCGGCGGCGAGGCCGGCGCGTTGAGGGCGGGCGAGCCCGCGCCGGGCGCGCTTCCCCGCGCTGAGACCCAGCTGGTGTGGCTGATCGGAGTGGAGGACGGCCTGGCGTGCGCCGCCCCGGCGAGAGAGCTGCGTGCGCTCAAGTCCCGCCTGGGAGCGCGGATGCAGCTGACGGTCGTGGTGGTCGGAGACAGCGACGGGCTGATCGAAGGGGTGATCCGCCGGGAGCGCCTCGATGCCTCGCTGCTGCAGATGGACCGGGACACCTACCGCGAGCAGTTCCGCCGCACCCCGGTCCCGGCGCTCGTGCTGGTGAGGCGCGGGCGGGTCGCGAAGGTGTGGAGCTACTCGGCGAACGCGCGGCTGGCCGGAGAGGCTCCCGGCGAGACGGTCGGGGACGTGCTGGACAGGCTGCTGCGAACGTGAGCGGGGACGGAGGCCTGATTCCATTCCATTCAACGCTGGAGACCATCATGAAGCGATCCAGAATCGTGCTCGCCGCGCTGACCCTCACGCTCCTCGCGCCCACGGCGGACCGGCTGCCCGGGAACCCGGGCGCGCTGCACGCGGAAGAGAAGTACCTGCAGTACTACAGGCTCATCCTGAACGACATCTGCACCGGCGACTGCATCCAGGGACCCTACTGCTGCCAGATCATCCTGAAGCCGGCTCCGCAGGGCTGAGCCGAATCCGTAAGGAGAGGCCTTCCGTTCCCTCCTTCGGTCTCAGGGCGGGGGCGCGGGAGCGGCGAGCCTGGCTCGTTCACCGCCCCCGCCATTTGGCGCACGAAAAGATTGCTATGCGGCTGCAAGGAGAGCATCTTACGGGGTGGGCTCCCCCCTCCTGAAAAGCTCTCCCGTGCCGGTGCTGGAAACCCGCCTCCGTGAGGTTGCCATGCCGCGTCCGCAGTGCATCTCCCGCGCGCTCCCGCTCCTTTTCCTGCTTTCCCCGCTCGGCGCCTGCGGCGGCGGCGACGCGCCGGGCGCCGACCTCCCCGCCGCCGCCATCCAGGCGTGGCAGGGCTCGGTCGCCACGTCGGAGGGGGCGCAGAACGTCCGCAACCCCGACCGCCCGCTGCTGCCCGACGGGAGCGTGCGCGTGGACACCGCCTGGCGCGTGTCGCAGGCCGGCGCCTGGCAGCGCCCCACGGCGCTGGCGCTCGGCGGCGAGAACGTGTTCCTGCTGGACCCGCCCGCCGGGCTCGTGCACGTGGTGACGCAGCAGGGCGAGGAGCAGGACGACATCGGCGACGCCGCCGGGTTCAGCGAGCCGGTGAGCATCGCCTGGTCGGACGGCACGATCGCGGTGGGCGACCAGGGGCGGCTCGGCATCCTGATGATGCGCGACGACGGGCTCACCCGCGAGCCGGTGCGCGGGCTGGACCGCCCGGCGGTGCACGGGCTGGCGTCGGGCGGCTTCTTCGCCAACCCGTACGCCGGGCTCACCCACCAGTGGCGCGCCTGGGGCCCCCGCCGCGACACCACCATGCTGGAGCTGCCGCGCTGGGGCGAGTCGGCGTACTGCGCCAGCGTGTCGGGCGGCCGCTGGATCCTGCAGGCGGACTGCGCGTCGCCCTCGTTCCGCGTGTTCGACGAGGCCGGGAAGCTGGTGCGCCAGGTGGGGGTCGACCGCCCCGCGGCCGCCGCCCCCGCCGCGCCGGCCCTCTCGGACTCGGCGCTGGGCGAGCTGCAGCAGCAGCTCATGGCAGGCGAGCCGGACGACAGCGTGCTGGCGCGGCTGCTGGCGGCGGGCGGACCCGCCAGGGTGACGCGCGGCGCCCGCCACGACCCGGCGTCGAAGCTGTTCGCGCTCTGGGGGCAGCTCCCCGCGGGCGGCGCGTGGGTGGACCTCTTCTCGGAGGAGGGCGTCTACCTGGCCACGGTGCGCTTCGGGCGCCCCTGGGCCGACGTGGGCTTCGCGCGCTCGACGCTCTTCGCGCTGGAGGAGGGCGAGAACGGTGCGGTGACGCTGGTCGCCTACCGCCTGCACCTGCCCTCCAACGCGCTGTCCGCCGCCCGCGACGCGGCCCGGGCGCGCGGGGCGGGGTCGTCGGGCGGATGAGCTGAGGGGGTCCCCGGCGGCCCTGCCGCTGGAGACCTCTCCCCCGCGCGCCCCTGGTCCGCTCGTTCCTCGCCGATCAAGGGCGCGCTCCCCTCTCGAACTTGAGGGATGAGGGCAACCACCTCGGCGCATCGGGCGACAAACCGAGTGGGGGATGCAGTCGAAGCCTCGCGGGGTTTGCGAGGCTTTCTGTAGTTGTAGCCGCGGCTTCAGCCGCCCGGGCGCATTCGGGCATCGTAGACCCCTGGACCGTGTCTCCGGCGCCCGTTCCCCTGCCGGCGCGACACCCTGATCGTAGACGACCCGAGACTCGTGATCCGCTTCTCCATCCGCCGCCCCGTCGCCGTCGCCATGGGCTACCTGGCCCTGGCGCTCCTGGGCGTGGCCTCGTGGGTCAAGCTCCCCGTGGAGCTCCTCCCCGACACCGAGCTGCCGCGGCTCCGGGTGACGGCCAGCTGGCGCGGCGCGGGCCCCGAGACCACCGAGGCGTTCCTCACCTCGCCGATCGAGGCGGCGGTGCAGCAGGTGCGCGGGGTCGAGAAGGTCTCCTCGACTTCCGAGGAGCGCGGCGGCGCGGGCCAGGCCGCCATCGACGTGGAGTTCGGGCGCGGGGTGGACATGGACTTCGCCCGCCTGGAGCTGTCGGAGCGCCTGGCCGCGCTCGAGGAGCAGCTCCCCGACGGCGCCGGCTACCCCCGCGTGGAGCAGTACGTCCCCGCCGAGTTCGCGCAGCAGAACCGCCCCTTCCTCCGCTACACCATCACCGGCCCCTACACCCCGGAGGCGCTGCGCCAGCACGTGGAAGAGGTGGTGGCCCCCGACCTCCGCCAGCTCGACGGCGTGGCCGAGGTGCGCGCCTGGGGCGGGCGCGAGCGCCTGCTGGAGATCGAGCTCGACGAGCAGAAGGTGCTGGGGCTGGGGCTCGACCCCGAGACGGTCCGGCGCCTGGTCACCGAGCTGGAGTTCGTGCGCGAGGCGGGCGCCGTGTGGCAGGGCGGGCTGCGCTACACGGTGGCCATCCGCGAGCGCGCCGGGAGCGCGGCCGAGGTGCGCCGCCTGCCGCTGCTCACCGACCGCGGCCGGCTGGTGCGGCTGGAAGACGTGGCGGTGGTGCGCGACACCTACGAGGAGGCCGCCTCCTTCTACCGCATCGACGGCCAGAGCGCCGTCAGCTTCCAGGTGTTCAAGGAGATCGGCACCAACGTGGTGGAGGTGGCCGACCGGGTGAAGGCGCGCGTGGGCGAGCAGGCGGCGCGCGGCCCCCGCGGCACCCGCATCCTGCTGGACGACGACGAGAGCGAGGCGGTGCGCACCCAGCTCACCGACCTGCGCTGGCGGGCGCTCTCGTCGGCGCTGGTGGTCTTCGCCGTCCTCTTCGTCTTCCTGCGCTCGCTGCGCTCGGCGGCCGTGGTCTTCGCCAGCATCGGCTTCTCGGTGCTGCTCACGCTCAACCTGGTGTACTTCGGCGGGCTCACGCTCAACCTGCTCACGCTGATGGGGCTGGCGATGGGCTTCGGGCTGGTGATCGACAACGCCGTGGTGGTGCTGGAGAACATCTACCGCAGGGCGAGGCCGGGAGAAGACCCGGCCGCCGCCGCCGAGCGGGGCGCGGGCGAGATGGTGCTGGCGGTGCTGGCGGCCACGCTCACCACCATCATCGTCTTCGTCCCCTTCGTCTACCTGCAGGGCGAGGTGCGGCTCTTCTACGTGCCGCTGGCCATCGTGGTGGGCTTCACCAACCTGGCCTCGCTCTTCGTCACCTTCTCGTTCACCCCGGCGCTGGCCGCCCGGCTCCTCAGGGCGCGCCCCCTGCGCGCGGCCCGCGCGGCCGAGGAGCGAGCGCCCGCCTACGTCCGCCTCTACGCCGGCCTGGTGGGGTTCACGCTCCGCCACCCCTGGGTGGTGGTGGCCGCCGCGCTCGTCATGCTGGGGGGCTCGGGGTACCTGTTCCAGAAGTACGTCACCCGCGGCACCCTCTGGCGGCCCTGGTTCGACCAGGAGTCGTACATCAACATCCAGGTGGACCAGCCGCGCGGCGAGGAGCTCGCCCACACCGACGAGCTGGTGCGCTACTTCGAGGCGAAGCTGAAGGAGATGCCCGAGGTGGCGCGCTTCACCACCAACGTGTACCCGCAGGCGGCGCAGGTGCGGGTGGAGTTCCCCGACTCGCTGCAGGACACCTCGGTCCCGGTGGCCGTCAAGGAGCAGATCGAGGCGTACAGCCACCTCTTCGGCGGGTCGGAGGTGCGCGTCTACGGATACGGGCCCTCGTTCTACGGCGGGGGGTCCAGCCCGCCCAACTACAGCATCCGCGTGCTGGGCTACAACTACGAGACGGTGCGCGCCATCGCCGAGGACCTGGGCGGGCGGCTGCTGCGCTACTCGCGCATCCAGGACGTGGACACCAACGCCAGCGGGCAGTGGTTCGAGCGCGACAAGGCCACCGAGGTGGTGCTCCGGATCGACCGCCGCCGCCTGGCGATGCACGGCCTGGCGGCGCGCGACGTGGTGGCGCGGGTGAGCGCGGCGGTGGGGCGCGACCGCCGGCGCAGCTGGCTGCGCGTGGGCGACGAGGAGATGGCGGTGGCGGTGCGCCTCTCCGGCTCCGAGCGGCTGGACCTGCACCAGCTGCAGGAGCTCCTGATCCCCGCCCCCGGCGGCCAGGCGGTGCGCCTCGCCGACGTGGCCGAGGTGGCCGAGCGCGAGGTGCTCTCGCGCATCCTGCGCGAAGACCAGCAGTACCAGCGCCTGGTGACCTACGAGTTCCGCGGCCCCGCCAAGCTGGGCGACCGGGTGCACGAGGCGGTGGTCAGGAACACCCAGCTGCCGGCCGGCTACCAGGTGATCGGCAAGGAGGAGTGGAAGTGGAGCGACGAGGAGCGCACGCAGATCTACGGCGTGCTGGCCTTCTCGCTGGTGCTGGTGTTCATGGTGACGGCGGCGCTCTTCGAGAGCCTGCGCCAGCCGCTGTGCGTGCTGCTCACGGTGCCGATGGCCATGATCGGCGTCTTCCTCACCTTCTTCTTCACCGGGGCCTCGTTCAGCCGCGAGGCGTTCATCGGGGTGATCATGATGGGCGGCGTGGTGGTGAACAACGCCACGCTCCTGGTGGACCACGTGAACCAGCTGCGCCGCCGCGAGGGCGAGCCGCTCCAGGGGGCGATCCTGCGGGGGACGCTGGAGCGCGTGCGCCCGATCCTGATGACCAGCGCGGTCACCATCATCGGCCTGCTCCCGCTGGTGCTCTTCAGCGAGGCGGCCGACGCCAACATCTGGAACGCGCTGGGCTACTCGCTGCTGGGCGGCCTGGCCAGCTCCACCGTGCTGGTGCTCACCGTCACCCCCGCCCTCTACCTCCTCTTCGAGCGCGGCCCCGAGAAGCGCCGCCTGGCGAAGCTCGCCGCCGCCGCGGAGGCGGAGCGGAAGACGGTGCCGGTGCCGGCGCTGGGGGCTGCGGGCGATTGAAATCGCAGCAACAACGGCAGAAAGCCTCGCAAACCCCGCGAGGCTTCAACCGCACAGACAAAGCCCTCCGCACGGTGTCCCGGCGGAGGGCTTTGTCTGTGCGCCGACGTGGGTCCGGCGCTTCGCCTACATCACGTGCGGCTCCAAGGCGGCGCCCATCACGCGCTCGATGCGCGCGAGCTGCTCGCGGGTGAGGGTGCGCGCGCGGGCGGCCTCGAACGCCCGCCACGCGGCTTCCGCGGCTGCGTTGACGTTCGCCTCGCTCCGTTCGCGGTTCAGCGCCGCGCGCACGGCCGCCGAGCCGCGCTCGCACGCCACGGCGAGGTCGCGCTCCTGGGCGCCGCCGAGCCCCGCCAGGCGGTCGGTGCGCTTCACCTCGTCGGCGCAGGCGCCCGGCGCCAGCAGCGCGACGCCCTGCGGGGCGTCCTTCCCCGCGCCCGCGGCCCATTCGGCGGGGAGGCCGGCGCGCAGGTAGGGGAGCGCGCGGTGCTCCTGGGCGAAGGTGCCGTCCGGGTTGTCGGACCAGATCCAGGCGTGGACCATGGTGAGCAGGGTGCGCCCCTCGCCCGCGCCCACCTTCCCCCTCTCGATGCGGCGGTTCACGATCCCGCGCAGGAGCGGCCGGTCGGCCACGACGGCCCTAGCCAGCCGCGCCACGTCGTGCGTGTGCCAGTGGTCCGAGTCTCCCGCGAACCCCTCCGGCAACGGCTCGTCGGGGCGGCGGTAGAGCGTGTACGCCACGCCCACCAGCACCTTCCGCCCGCCGATGGTGGCGTACTGGAGCGTCGAGGGACGGGAGAGATCCAGCGGCTGCTTTACCAGGTCGGCGCGGTACCAGTGCTCGCCCATCAGCGGCCCCTCCATCCCGAAGAGCCGATAGCCGTCGCGCACGGCGTTGGCGTGGTCGCGGTAGCGCTCCGTCGCGCGCCGCACCGCCTCGATCTGCGCCCGCAGCTCCGGCGAGTCGCCGCCCGCCGCCGGGCCCGGATGCGCGTGGTCGTGCGAGTGCTGCGCGAGCGCGGGGGCGGGGACAGCCAGGACGGTCAGCGCGGCCAGAATTCGAAACGTCGGCATCGGACGTGATCCTCCGTGGGAAAGGTGCACCGGCTGTCTACACCGGCCGGGCTCCGATCGTTTGGAAGATCGAACGACAACTGCTTTTTCTCACGCAGAGGAGCAGAGTCAGCAGAGAACCGCGGGGGTTCCTCTGCTGACTCTGCTGCTCTGCGTGAGGCATTGCTGTTGAATGGACGCGTCTTCAAAACGACGCCGCCCCCGCGACGCAGGGATCGCGGGGGCGGCGGTCTCGCCGAGGTGCGGAGAGGGGCGGGCGAGGCGCTAGCGGTTCAGCCAGTAGGTGGCCTTGATCAGGAATACGTTGCTGGCGCGCTGGCCGAAGACGCCGTCCAGGTCGTCGCGGAAGCTGAAGCCCACCTCGTCGTCCACGCCGCTCCGGTCCTGCTGCCACACGAAGAAGAGCGTGGAGCCCGGGCGGTACTCCCAGCGCAGCACCGCGCTGCCGCGCAGGGAGAGGAACTTGAAGTCGTCTTCCTGCGCCACCGCGGCCGGGTCGAACTCGAAGCTGCGCGCGCGGCGGAGCGTCTTGTACCCGAAGAAGTCGTTGTCGGAGACGAACGGCTGCGCGAACATCTGCAGCGACAGCGTGGGCGAGAAGGTCCAGTCCACCCGCGTGCCCACCGCGAACTCGGTGTTGTCGACGCTGGCGAAGGTGTAGCGCCGCCCGAAGGTGGCGGTGGCCGCCGGGTCGTCGGTGGTGGCGATCCACTGGTCGGTGTCGCGCTGCCGCACGAAGCTCGGCTCCAGGCTCACCTGCACCGAGCTGCTGGGGCGGTAGCTCACGCCCAGGAACACCGACCGGTCGAACTCGCCCGAGGTGTCCTCGCGGTAGCCCAGGTTCAGCGAGAGCGACACCGGCTTGCGCGAGTCGGTGAAGGCGTTCGCGTTGATCCGCCACTGCGAGGGCACCATCCCCAGCGGACCGCCGCGCGTCAGCCGGTCGTTGACGTACTCGGGGCTGTAGCCGCCGCCCAGGCCGAAGCCCCACAGGCTCTTGAGCGTGGCGTTGGCGCCCGCATTGTAGCTGGCGTAGATCGGGTCGCCGTCGAAGTTCCAGGTGTGGTTGGTGTACCCGTAGAACGAGTAGCTGCGGAAGAGCCTGCCGGGCCTGTTCATCCGCCGCCCCGCGAAGGTGCTGAGCGCCCGGTAGTCGGCCCGCGTCATGAAGCCGATGTCGTTGGTCTCGAAGCCGGGGCCCACCTCCTGCCACGCCACCGAGCCGTCCCACGACCCCGTGTGGCTGAGGGCCGCCCCCGCCACGTGCCCGCCGAGCGACGTGCGCGCGGGGTCGAGCTCCACGTGGTCGGCGTCGGGGCGGGCGAAGTAGCGCGCGCTGGAGTTCTGCGCGCGGGTGATCGCCGCGGCCGAGCCGTTCACCAGGCTGCGCGCGTAGTAGCCGGAGAGCGCCCACTCGCGGTTGTGCCACGCGTGCTGCCCGTCCACCCCCAGCGCGTAGGCGCTGGAGCGGAGGAAGGGGTCGAACTCGCCGCCGGCCATGTCGCGGTTGACGCCGGTGAAGAGCGCGCCCACCACCGTGGCGCCGCGGCCGAAGTCGCGCCGCACCCGCCCCACCACGTAGTTGGTGAGCGGCTCCACCGGGAACTCGCCGCGCAGGTCGCCCTCGGCGAGGTAGCGCGCCTCCTCGCGCTGGGTGAGCGCGTCCATCACCCCGATCGACCAGGGGCCCGCCTTCCCGCTCACCTTGGCGGCGCCCAGGATGGTGGTGGCGTCGGGGGCGTCGGCGAAGAGCACCCCGTCGACCCCCACCCCGCCCTGCGGCTGCCGCCCCACGCGGCGCGAGTAGAAGAACTGCGTGAAGCCGTAGGTGTTGAAGGAGTTGAGCTGCCCGAACTGGAAGATGTCGGACCCCTCCACGAAGAACGGCCGCCGCTCCTCGAAGAAGCTCTCGAACGCCGACAGGTTCACCACCGCCGGGTCCGCCTCCACCTGGCCGAAGTCGGGGTTGATGGTGGCAGAGAGCGTGAGCCCGCCCGGGAGCCCCGCCTTGAGGTCGGCGCCCGCCGAGCCCACGAAATCGTTGCTCTCCACGAACGGGTTCCCCGGCGCCGGGAGCGGGTGCGAGACCCGGGCGCTGGTGTAGGGGAGGATCTCCAGCCGCCCGCTCTGGCGCAGCCCCGTGAGCCCCTCCAGCTCGCCGAAGAGCGAGACGAAGCCGCTGGCGTTGGGCGGGACCGGGCTCCAGAACGCCGTCTCGGCGCGGCGGGCGATGTAGCGGCGGAAGTTGACGCCCCAGCGCCCGCCCCCGTTCACCGTGGAGGCGTTGAAGCGCAGCTGCGAGAGCGGGATGCGGAACTCGGCCACCCACCCCGCCGAGTCCGTCTGCGCCGCGCCGTCCCACACCGCGTCCCACCCGAAGTCGATCCCGCTGCCGTCGTCGAAGCGCAGGAAGTCGTCCTTCACCCCCTTGGGGTTGAGCCCGAAGACGAAGGCGGTGCGCTTGTCGTTGTAGCTGTCGATGAAGACGCGCGCCCCGTCCGAGGTGGAGCCCTGGTCGCGGCGGGTGAGCTGCCCCAGGATCGAGTCGGGGCGGCTGTCGTACATCCGCATCCCCACGTAGATGGCGTCGGCGGTGAAGAGCACCCGCGCCTCGGTGCGCTCGGTGGCCGGCTGCCCGGCGTTGGGGCTCTGCTGCACGAAGTCGGTGGCCGCGGGGGCCGTGGCCCACGCCGCCTCGTCGAGCCGGCCGTCGACCTTGATCTCGGCGCCGGGGGCCGCGCGCAGCACGCGCGCCGGCTCGCCCGACGAGGTGCGCGAGGCCTGCGCCGGCGCGGCGGCCGTCTGCGACTGGTTCTGCACCTGCGCCGCCGCCGGGGAGGCCGCGGCCGCACCCGCGATGAGGAGCGCGAGCGGCAGGAGGCGTCTGTACATCGGTGGATTCTCCGGAGGGAGGGTGGAGGCGCGCCCATTCCGCGCGCCTGCTGGAAAGTTAGCAACCTGCCCGCGCACCGCGCCCCTGCCCGGGGACGAGCCGGGACGTGCGGGGGACGAAACGTTCCGTATCCGCTGCGGCCTGTCGGGACCTCCTGCGGGCCGCGGACGGGGAGAGCCCCCGCGCCCGGCCCGGAACGCGCGTTTGGACGGCACCGTCCGGGGAAACGTTGCAACCCCCCGCCTCCCCGCTCCAGACCCGCCGTCCGCCGTCGCTGAACTGCAACTGCCTGTCTCACGCAGAGTCAGCAGAGTTAGCAGAGAACTCACCGCCTGACGTGTTTTCCCTCTGCTGACTCTGCTGACTCTGCGTGGTCCTTGCAGTTAAATTTTTAGCACCCATCGCCCGGGAAAACCGCCGGCATCGGCGACGCCGGCGGTCTTCCGCCGACCCGGACGGAGGGCTTACGCGCCGCCGTCGGGGTCGTACGACGACTCGATCTCGCTCACCGCGTCGGCCAGGTCGTCCACCAGGCCGCCGCCGAGCTCCGAGACGAGCTGCGCCACGATCCGCCCCGCCTCGCCGCGCTTGGCGGTGGCCATCTTCCCCACCAGCTCCCTGGCCTGCCGCGCCTTGCGGGCCTCGGGACATTCGTCCGCGTCGGCGGCGTCCTTGCCGGCGGGACGGACCTGCCACGCGGCGGCGAAGCGGGCGATCTGGTCCACCACGCCGGCGCGGGAGTCCGGGTCCAGGTAGCGGCGGAGGTCCACCCGCAGCGGGGACGCGCCGGCCGACTCGTCGGAGATCTCCAGCACCGCGTTCGGCCTGAGCACCATCCGGAACCCCTCCACCTCCAGCACCGCCCTCTCGTCCGGCGCCGCGCCGTCTCCCTCGTCCGCCGAGGCGAAGGCGGGGTGCGGGTCCGGCTCGGGGCGCGGGTCGGCGAAGGGGGGCAGCCGCCCGGCGTCGTCCACCTCGGGACGCGCCTGCGGGTCGAGCGTCATCTGCACGTTGACGTCGAACTGCATGTCCACGCCGTCGACCCGCGCGTTCGCCGAGCCGCGCCCGGTCACCCGCCCCGACGCGTCCACCTGGCCGCGCACGGGGACGGTGAGCGAGACGCGCTTCGGGGTGCGCTCCTCGTCGTCCGCGGCGCGCGTGGAGGGGGAGACGGCGGCGAGCGGGAGCGCGGCCAGGAGCACGGCCCCGGCGCAGATCGCCCCCGTTCTGGCCGTCACCGCCGCGCGGTCGCGCTCGGCGTCGAGCACGGCGCGCACGCGGCCCTCCAGGTGCGACGGGCGCGCCATCGCCAGCGCCACCGCGGGGGTGGGCGCGTAGGCGCGGGCCACCTCCAGCAGGTGCGCGGCGTAGTCCGAGGCGCGGGCGCCGGCCTGCAGCACGCGGTCGTCGCACGCCTGCTCGCGCTCCAGCCGCATCCGCCGCGCGGCCCACCACGCGCCGGGGTGGAACCACCAGAGCGCGCAGCACACCTCGGCCAGCACCTGCGTCAGGCAGTCGCCGCGCGCCACGTGCGCCAGCTCGTGCAGCAGGACCACGCGCCGCCGCTCGGGCGTCCACCCGTCCGCGTCGGCGGGGAGGAGCACGGCGGGGCGGAGCGTCCCCCAGGTCATCGGCATGGCGGCCGAGGGGCTGCGCAGCAGGCGGACGGGGCGGCGGACGCCGACCATGGGCCCCAGCCGCGCCGCGAGCCAGGTCCACGCGTAGTCGGCCACCGGCTCCGCGCCGCGCGCCAGCCGCCGCACGCGCAGGATCCCCACGCCCAGGCGCCCCAGCACGGCCAGCGCCCCCGCGGCCCAGGCGGCCAGGAGCAGCGCGGCGAGCGGGAAGCCGCGCCCGTCTTCCGGCTCCGCGGCGGGCGCGGGCGACGCGGCCGGCATCGTCACGGGCCCGTTCGAGGCGAAGCGGACGGGCCGGTCGAAGACGTAGGTGGCAGGAGCGGCGGGGGCGGAGACGGCCGGCGCGCGGAAGGCGAGGAAGCCGGGGCGCCAGCGGGGGCCCGCGAGGGCGAGGGCGGGGAGCGCCAGGAGCGCGCCCAGGGCCAGCGTCCAGAGCAGGTGCCGGCCGGCCGCGGAGGCGCGGCGGAGCGCCCGTGCGCCCAGCGCCGCGGCGCCCAGGAGGAGCGTGGACTTCAGGACGAGGAGGGCGGCGGCGCCGAGCATGGGGTCCGCGGCGCCGGCGGCCAGGGCCGTCGACATGGCTTACCGTCCCTGTTTGCGGGCGTCCTCGATCAGGCGCGACAGGCGCTCCAGCTCGTCGCCCGACATGCCGTGCTCCGGCAGCTCCAGCAGCGCCGCCACCGCGGCCTCGGTGCTCCCGCCGAAGAAGGTGCGCACCAGGTGCGAGAGCGCCGACTGCTGTGCGGCGTCGGCCGGCACCGTCGGGAGGTACACGTAACGGGGCCCGTCCTGCTCGTGTTTCAGGTGCCCCTTCTCTTCCAGGATGCGCATCAGCGCGCGCACCGCCGAGTAGCTGGGCGGGTCGGGGAGGCGCTCCAGCACGTCGCCCACCGACGCCTGCCCCAGGCGGTACACCACGTCCATGATCTGCCGCTCGCGGCGGCTGAGGTTCGCCAGATTGGGGGACTTGGGCATGACCGGGCTCCGGGTGGGCAGCCGGCAATCCGGCTGCTAATTGTTTAGCAGAGTCGAATGTGGGGCCGGGGGAGGGGTGGTGTCAAGCATCTTGTTCCAAACCGCGAGTGCGAGAGTGCGAAAGTGCGAGAGTGCGAGAGTATGGGCCCACGAAGGCCGCAGTGACGAACATCTCGGATTTCCTGCTCCACACCTCACTTTCGCACTTTCGCACTTTCCCCAACGTTCCCTCCCATTCGGGACGCGCCAGGGTGGTGCGGGGCGCCGCACCAGAACAGTGCGTAACCTCCTTTGTTTTCAACCCCTTCCGCGCCGTTGCACGCTTCCCGCCTGGCGTGGCGGTTGCCGCACGCGCGCCCGATCGCCCCGCCCGCCGCCCGCGGGCTTTTGCCGTTTCCGAGTGACCGAGGAGCTGAGATGCGGATCCGCGGACTGGCCCTGCTGGGCGCGGTGCTGCTGGCCGGGTGCGCCGAGCGCGCCCCGCTGGCGCCCGGCGACCACCCCCTCGCCGTCTTCCAGCCGCTCTCCACCCCCAAGCTGGTCATCAACGAGGTCATGGCCGACCCCTCCGCGGTCACCGACGACCGCGGCGAGTGGTTCGAGGTCTACAACTGGGGAAGCACCGCGGTGAACCTCCAGGGGTGGACCATCGCCTCCAACAACGACGCCCCGCTCACCATCTCCACCAGCGTCCCCGTGGCCGCGGGCGGCTACGCGGTGCTGGCCCGCAACGGCACGCGCAAGACCAACGGCGGCGTGACGGCCCAGTACCAGTACGGCACGGGGATGAACCTGGCCAACACCGCCGACTGGCTGGCGCTGCGCAACGCGTCCGGCGTCACGGTCGACTCCGTCGCCTGGTCGTCCGTCCCCGCCGGCGCCACCCGCGGCGTGCGCGACGCCGCGGCCGACAACGCCGACCTGGGCGGCGCCAACTGGCAGACGTCCACCACCGTCTTCGGCTCGGGAGACCGGGGGACGCCCGGCGCGCAGAACAACGGCTGGGTCGCCCCGGTCGCCCCTGCCGCCGGCGTCACCGTCTCGCCCGCGGCGGCCGCGACGGGCGTGGGCGGCACCGTGCAGTTCACCGCCAGCGCGGTGGACGCCTGGGGCGATCCCGTATCGACGACGTTTACCTGGAGCAGCTCCAGCGCGGCGGTCGCCACCGTGAGCGCGGGCGGGCTGGCGACCGGGGTGGCCGCGGGGACGGTGCAGGTCCGCGCCACCGCCGCCAGCGGCGCCTTCGGCGAGGCGGCGCTCACCGTCGCCGCGGAGCCGCCCGTGGCCCGCCTGGTGATCAACGAGGTGATGCAGAACCCCAGCGCGGTGCTGGACGACGTCGGCGAGTGGATCGAGGTGCACAACTGGGGGACGGCGGACGCCGACCTCCAGGGCTGGACCCTCGCCTCCAACAACGACGCCGGGCACGTCGTCGCCTCCTCGGTCGTGGTCCCCGCGGGCGGCTACGCGGTGCTGGCGCGCAACGGCGGCAGCGCCCAGAACGGCGGCGTGAGCGCGGCCTACGCCTACGGCACCTCGCTCAACCTGGCCAACAGCGCCGACTGGGTGGCGCTGCGCGACCCCTCGGGCGCCACGGTGGACTCGGTCGCCTGGTCGACGGTCCCCACCGGCGCGTCGAAGGGGGTGAAGAACCCGTCCGCCGACAACGCGGACCAGGCGGGGACCAACTGGCTCACGCAGACCACCGTCTTCGGCGCGGGAGACAGGGGGACGCCCGGCGCCCGGAACGACGGCTACGTCCCGCCCTCCGGCGGCGGCACCGGCGAGGTGGCGAGCGTCACCGTCTCGCCCGTCTCCGAGAGCGTCGCCGTCGGCGGCACCCGGCAGTTCGCCGCCACCGCGCGCGACGCGGGCGGCAGCGTGGTCGCCACGGCCTTCACCTGGAGCAGCTCGAACCCGTCGGTCGCCACCGTGGGCGCGAGCGGGCTGGCCACCGGCGTGGCCGCGGGGACGGCGACGATCCGGGCCACGGCGGAGGGCGGCGTCTTCGGCGAGGCCGCGCTGACGGTGACGAGCGGGGGCGGCGGGACGGCCTCGGAGCTCGTCGTGCGCGTGCTCGACATCGGGCAGGGCGACGCGAACCTGATCACCAACGGCACCAGCCGGGTGATGATCGACGGCGGGCCCGACTCGCTGCGGATGGGCGTGCTGCTCGACTCGCTGGGGCTGAACGGCGCCACCATCGACGTGGTGATCCTCTCGCACCAGCACTTCGACCACCACGCCGGGCTGCGCGAGCTGTTCCGCGCCTCGCGCGGCATCACCGTGCGGTACTTCTTCGAGAACAAGGACGTCTACAGCAACGGCGCGCTGGCGCAGCTGCGCGACTCCGTCAACGCCCGCGCGGCCCGCGGCCAGCTCGTCTACCGCGACACCGACGACCCCTGCGGCAACGGCTCGGCCCTCTGCACTATCACCCTGAACGGCGGGGCGAAGCTGCACGTCATGCGGCCGAACCCGAGCGGGAGCTCGCCCAACGACCGCTCCACGCCGGTGAAGCTGGTGGGCCCCGACTCGGCCTCGTTCACCATGTGGTTCTCGGGCGACGCCGAGCACGAGGCGCAGGACTGGTTCGACACCGGCGCCGACTACAACGTGTTCCCGGGGATGCGCGTGAACGTGCTGAAGGGCAACCACCACGGCAGCTGCAACGGGGTCCGCAGCCGCTTCGTGCAGCTCACCTCGCCCGACTGGGTGACCTTCTCGCTGGAGGCGGCGAACGACTACGGCCACGTGCACCAGCAGACGAAGGACCTGTTCAACCAGTACGGCAGGCCCTGGTTCCGCACCGACCAGAACGGCACCGTCACCATCCGCACGCCGGGCACGCCGGGCGGCGGCTACACCATCACCCCCGGACGGGGCGGGTCCAGCCTGTCGGGCCCGGCGGACCGCGCCTCCACCCAGGCCGCCTGCAACCCGCTGCCGTGACGAGTCTCGCACGGAGTCGGCGGAGATCATGGAGAAGATCCCGTCGACTCCGCGTGAGGCGATCCGGCCGGGTCTGCCCGGCATTCCCGGCCGGGCGCCTACAGCACGACGTCCCCGCCGGGGTCGCGCCCCGCCATCCGCCCGAGCTGCTCGCGCGAGCGGCGGAGCGCGGCCTCGGTGGCGGCGCGGTCGATGGTGACCCGCAGCGTGGCGGCGCCGTCACCTTCGGCGGCGCGCGACACCGCCAGCACGTCGCCCTCGCGCGCGCCGTCGGGAAGGAGCCAGGCGGGAAGGCGCACCAGCCGCGCGCCGTCCTCCTCCAGCGCGGCGACCCCCTCCTCGATCGAGTCGACCACCCATGTGCGATTCTGGCCAGGCATGCGCGTCACCCGGGGTGCGGGGTGGAACCGGCGTGGAGGGCGGCCCCGGCGCCGTGGCGCCGCGGACGGCCCATGCTGAGGCAGACTTTGTGCACGCGCAGCGGGCCCGGTCCGAACCGGACTTTCTCCTGCCCGGGCACGCCACGGAACATACCCCTGGCGCAAACGCGCGTCTCATAGGAACTTTTACGGCGACGCCGTTTACATGCGCCGACCTTTTTCCGCAGAGGAACCCGCACCGCATGCCGCTCCCGCCCATATCCGAGATGCGCCCTCCCCGTACCGGCAAGCGGAAGTCCCGTCGCCAGCGAGTTCCGCCGGCGCTCACGCGCGGCCCCGACCGCCTGGACGGCCTCGGCATCCTGGACGAGGTCGGCGGCGAGCTGGGGCTGGTGCTCTGGCGCTCCGCCCGCAACGTGCGCCTGTGGGCCGAGACGCCGGCCGAGCGCCGCGGCGGCCTCTTCTCCGGCGGCGCCGCCCAGGTGCGCCGCGACGAGCTGGCGGGCGCCGGGCCCGACCCCGAGCTGCTGGCTCCCCTCTCGGTGATCGTCTCCCTCCTGGAGCGGCCCGCCACCGCCGACGTGCTGCGCGTGGTGAACGCCTGCCGCCGGGTGGCGCTCTGGGCCGAGCAGCGCGGCGCGCTGGCCACCGCGCTCGAGTTCGCCCAGGCCGCCGCCCTGGTGGTCCCCGACTCGGCCGCGCTCGCCTACGCCGTGGGCCGCCTGGCCCGCCGCCACTCCGAGTTCGACCGCGCCGAGAGCTGGTACACCCGCGCCATCATCCAGGGGCGGCAGACCAAGGACTGGCGGGCGTACGCGCAGGGCTTCACCGGCATGGGCAACCTGCACATGCAGCGCGGCAACTACCCCGCCGCCCGCCGCTCGCACGTGCGCGCCCTGCGCGCCGCCGGCCGCCACGGCCACCCGGAGCTGCTGGGGATGGCGTACCACGACCTCTTCGTGGTCACGGCCGCGATGGGCGGCGGCTTCGAAGCGGATCACTTCGCGGCGAAGGCGTTCCGGGCCTATGGCGCCGGCCACCCCGGGGTGCTGCGCCTCGCGTACGACGTGGCGTACCACTGGACGCTCCAGGGCTACTTCTCCGGCGCACTTGGCGTGGCCACCTCGCTCGTGCCGCACGTGGAAGACCTGGCCATGCGCGCCCTGCTCCAGGCGCTCGTGGCCCGCGCGGCCGGCGGCGCGGGCGACCCGCGGGCGTTCGAGACGGCGGCCGCCGACGCGCAGGTGTTGATCGAGCAGGGCGTCGCGCAGGAGATGACCGCGCCCACGCTCCTCGGTCTGACCTACGGGGCGATGAGCCTGGGCGAGTGGGAGCGTGCCTGCGAGTGGGCGGAGCGGGCGCTATGGCTGGCTACGGAGCACCGGGAAGGCCGCGTCGCGCTCGAGGCCGAGGCGGCGCTCGACTCCGCGAAGCGGCGCGTCGGCCGGCTGGCGCCTGCGCAGCCGATCGGCTCCCGGCCCGCCCCGGAGCTCGACGCCGCGGCGGAACTGGCCGACCAGTTCGTCGAGGCGCTGGCCGCGCGACAGCCCGCGGCGGTCGGCTGACCCGGGGGACGTCAGCCGCCGCTGCCGGCCCAACCTCCGCCGCGGTTGGCGGTGCTGTCGGCAGGGATGTTGTCGCGCAGGACCGGGAGGTTTTCGCTGGAGCGGGCGGGTTCGGGAGACGTCGGGGACGAGCTGCAGGCGGCGACGGCAGTCGCGAGCACGATCGCGACGAAGACGTAGCGGATCTTCATGGATGCCTCGGTAAAATTCAGGATGTGAACGCGGGGTGTCCACGTTCCGGGCGGAAAGTACCCCGATTGTGGGGGCCCGCGTCCTATCCAATCCACCATAAATCACACGTTTCCCGCCTGGTTGGCTCCTCTGCACCATTCTAGTACCTCTCTGGCCCCCTGTCCACAAACTCAGTCGTAAATCGTTATCCGGGGGAGGGATAACGGCGTCCGCGCACGCGAATCCCGAGGCCGGTGCGTAGCGCGCCGGTCGCGCCCTCTCACGCCATTCCGGAAAGGAGGATGCCTCCCGGCTCCTGATCTGTCCGAAAAGATTCCGGCAACCCGGTAGCCGGAGGAAGCCATGAGACGAACCCTCGTCCGGCACGCTCCCGGCCCTGCTGCCGGCGCTCGCCGCCGCGGCGCCCGCGCAGGAGCCAGCCGTGGTCACCGGGCGCGCGACCGGCGCGTCGGGTGCTCCCGAAGAGCCGGCGTGCTCGTCCGCATCGAGGCGCTCCGCGCCGGCGCCACCACGGGCGCCGACGGGCGGTACCGGCTGATGATCCCACGGATCCGGTAACAGATTTTTTTTCTCACGCAGAGTCAGCAGAGTCAGCAGAGTCAGCAGAGAACCGATCGGCTGACTGGCTGACTGCGCGTGAGGCCTCGTCCCTCGCGGTTCGCATGAGGAATGCGCGCCCGGCAGGGCCGGGACGCCGCCGCGACACGGGGTATCGTCGCGGCGGTGGCCCGGCGGCGGTGGGCACGGCGGTATCGTGCCCTACGGCGCGCGCAGCCCGGCCCGGAGCGCAGCGGAGGGACATGCCCGAGCCACTCCGCTGCAGCTCGTGCCGTGACACACAGCCGCACAAAGGCGCCAGGACAATTGTTCCCGGCGCGGCGGCGTGCTACCTTCCCTCGGATCACTTTCCAACCCGATTCGCAGACGCCCAGGCGCGCGGCTCCTCCCGCGCCGCCCTCCTCCCCTGCCCCGGCCATGGATCCTCGGGACGCCGCCATCCGCATCCACGAGAGCAGCGACCCGGCCGCCGCCGTCCGTGCGCTGGCGTCGTGCCCCGCCGTGCGCCGGGCCGTCTGGGTGGGGGCCGACGCCGCCCCCGCGGGCGCCTGGCCCGAGGGCGAGCGCGTCTCGCCCGCGCTGGCCGCGGCGGCGCTGAACGCGGCCGGCCCCACGCTCCGCCCCCTCGCCCCCGACTTCCCCGCCGACGCCGTCGGGGCCGCGGGCGCGGACGCGCTCCTCCTCCCCCTGGCGGAGGAGGCGGGCGCGCTGGTGCTGGTGGGGCCGGGCGAGGCGCTCGGCGCGGCGGAGGGGTGGGCCCCGGCGGCGGCGGCGTTCGCGCGCGTGGCCGGGCGCCACCGTGCCTTGCGCCAGGTGGAGGAGGAGCGCGACACGCTGCGCCAGCGCGCGGAGGAGAGCGAGGCGCTGCACGTGCTGGGGCTGGCGGCCAACCGCACCCTGGACCCCGACGAGGTGCTCACCCTGGTGGCGCGCTTCACCCGCACGCTGCTGGGCGCGCACTACGTGACCGTGAACACGCTGGCCGAGGGGCGCATCCGCACGGTGGCGGCGGTGGGGCTCAGGGGCGAGGTGGCCGAGGACGACCCGTTCGCGGCGCGGGTGGCGGCGGCCGCCAAGCCGCTCACCCTGCAGGCGGCGGGGGGGCCGGTGCCGGAGCCGTTCCACGCGGCGGAGGGGATGCGCACGGGGATCGGGGTGCCGCTCTCTCTCTTCGGCGAGACGTTCGGGGCGCTGGTGATCGGCTACCGCCGGCCGTACGAGCTGGAGCCGCGCGACACCCGCCTGGCGCTCACGCTGGCGGGGCACGCGGCCGTGGCCATCAGCAACGCGCGGCTGCACGGGGCGCTGGCGCAGCGCACCCGCGAGCTGGAGCGCGCCAACGAGGAGCTGCGCTGGACCACCGAGGCCAAGGACCGCTTCTTCGCCTCGATGAGCCACGAGCTGCGCACGCCGCTCAACGCCATCCTGGGCTACCAGAGCCTGCTGCTGGAGGGGGTGGTGGGCGAGCTGCCGGCCCCGTTCCGCCCGTTCCTGGAGAAGGCGCAGCGGGCCACGCGCAACCTGCTGCTCCTGGTGAACGACGTGCTCGACCTCTCCAAGCTGGAGGCGGGGAAGATGGAGCTGGTGGTGGCCCCGGCGCGGGTGCGCTCCATCATCGAGGAGGCGATGGCCACCATCGAGCCGCTGGCGGCGGTGAAGGAGATCGCGCTGCAGGTGGAGCCGCTGCCGCCGCTGCCGCCGGTGTTCACCGACGCCGACCGGGTGCGGCAGATCCTGATCAACCTCCTCTCCAACGCGGTGAAGTTCACCGACGAGGGGCGGGTGACGGTCTCGGTGGGGGCGCTGGGCGACGGGGCGGGCCCCCCGGCGGACGACGGCGGGGCGTGGGTGGAGATCCGGGTGGCCGACACCGGGCCGGGGATCGCTTCCGAGGACCAGGAGCGGATCTTCCACGAGTTCGAGCAGATCGTGGGGGCCACCTCGCGCGGGGGCACCGGGCTGGGGCTGCCGATCTCGCGCAAGCTGGCGCGGCTCCTGGGGGGCGACCTGCTGGTGGAGAGCGCCCCGGGGCTCGGCTCCACCTTCACCCTGCGCCTGCCGGCGAAGAGCGATGCCCATCATCAATGAGCCGAGCGTCCCCGGCGCGGTGGGCGGGGCGGCCGAGGACGTGGCGCGCCGGGCCACCGCCGAGGAGCGCGCGGGGAACTGGGACGCCGCGGCCGACCTCTACGCGGCCACCTTCCGCTCGGCGCTGCGCGAGGGGCTGGCCGAGCGCTCGGTGGACGCGCTCCGGGGGCAGGCCCGCATGCGCCTGTCGCAGCGCCGCTTCGAGGAGGCGCAGGAGCTGGCCGAGCTGGCGGTGGAGCTGGCCGAGCGCTACGGCCTGCCGTACGCGGTGGCGCGGGGGCTGAACGTGCTGGGGCTGGTGCGCTTCCACTGGGAGGGCGACCTGGGCCAGGCGGCGGCGCTGTACGGGCGGGCCCTGGAGCTGGCGCTGGACCTGGGCGACGACGAGCTGGTGGGCCTCGCCTGCCAGAACCTGGGCGTGGCGGCCCACGTCCGCGGCGACTACCGCGAGGCGCGCGCCCGCTACCTGGAGGGGATCGGCTCGTTCGTGCGCTCGGGGAGCACGGCCAACGCCATGCTGGCCTACAACAACCTGGGGCAGGCCTCGGCCGACCTGCACGAGTGGATGGAGGCCGAGGTGTACTTCACCCGCGGGCTGGAGATCGCCGAGCGGCTGGGGCACGCGCCGTCGGCGGGGATGCTCTACGGCAACCTGGCGGGGCCGCTGATCCAGGTGGGCGAGCTCGAGCGGGCCCGGCGCGCGCTGGACCTGGCCGAGGCGGCCGCCGGCCAGGTGGGCGACCGGGTGTCGCTGGCCGACGCGGCGCGCTTCCGGGGGATGATGGCCCGGCTGGAGGGCGACCTGGCGGCGGCGGACGCGCACCTGGCCCGCGCGCTGGAGATCGCGGCGGCCCCCGAGCTGGCCCGCGAGCGGGGGGCGGCCCTGCGCGAGCTGGCGGAGCTGCGCCTGGCCCAGCGCCGCCGCGCCGAGGCGCTCGAGTGCCTGCGCGAGGCGGCCCGCGTGCTGGAAGGCCGGGGCGCCGAGGCCGAGGCGCGCGGGGCCCGCGAGCGGCTCGACGGGCTGGAGGCGCAGAGGTCGTAGGCGCGCGCAGGTTTCTTCACCGGACCCGTGCGTGCCGTGGCGGGTTCGGGACTCTCCGCCGCCGCCCCCTCGTCTGTTCCCGACTGCGCCGGACGCGGCATGCTTGTTGCCCCCGCCCTTGGGTCCCGCGGGAACCCAAGCAGAAGGAAGGGCAGCATGACCCGGTGGACGCGTTTCATCCCGGCGCTGGCGGTCGGTCTCGTTCTGGCGGCTTGCGGGCAGGATTCGGGGGGCAACCCGGTGGCGCCGCTCGGGCCGTCCGGCCCGCGGATGGAAGGCGGGCTGGGCACCGGCGGCAACTACACGGGCGGCAGCGGCGGCGGCCCGACGACCACGTCGACGACCACCGGCTTCGGCAGCGACAGCACGATCATCATCGAGAGCGACACCACGTCGCGGGGCGGTCTCGGCACCGGGGGGAACTGAGCCCGCCGCCAGATCGCCGATCATGCTGCCTTCGCGGCAGGCCCGGGACCGATGTCCCGGGCCTGCCGCTTTTTGTGGAATCGCACGCACCGGACGCACCAGATCGGGGCGGTCTCCGCCGGCCTCCCGCGGATCGTGAAAATTGCGGAGGATTGTTCGGGAACGAACTCCGTAACTGCATGCCTCACACGGAGTAAACGGAGTCGACGGAGAAACTTCATCGCGCTCGGCACGGCCTCCTCGAACGCCGCCCGCCGTCGTCCTCTGCAACCGCAGCCGAGCCGGGATCGGCGCACCAGACTTCCACGCCCGAGGGATCTTCTCGGTCGGCCCCGTCGACTCCGTGTGAGTCCCTGTCCGCTGCAGGACTGCCTCCCATCGTGGTCGGCGGGCGATTGTTGATATTTCCGAAAAGTTGCGGGGAGCGGCCGACCTTCAGCTCACTTTCGGCCCATGCGAGGAGCCTCTTGTGTCCAGAGGGTGCAGAAGTAGCGTAACCGTAGCCGTGTTAATGAAGTACGAAAACCGATCCACCGGGACATCCATGGATCGATAGTGCGGCAGGTCCGCCCCACTTCCCTCGTGCTCCGACCGCTCCACGACCCACCCGAATGCGGCGAGCCAGCCGGCGGAGACGCCGCAAGTGGCTGTGCCGAAGCACGTTGGATGGAGCGCGGGGCAGCCGTCCCGGGGACTACCCCGGGTGGGGCCGCCCGGCACGCTTCCTGAGGCGGTATTCCTTTCGTTTTGCGCGGCGGCAGGTTCGCCTGCCGCCACTCTCCACCCCCGCGGTCGCCCCCGGCCGGTTCATGATCCCCTCACCCGTTCATGAGGCCCCGATGACCACCTCCCGGATGTGCACCGTCCTGCTCTGCGCGGCGGCCACGCTCCTGGCACCCGCCTGCGCGGGGTCGCCACCCCCGGCGCCACCCCCGCCGCCCGCCCTGACGGGGGGCGACAGCATCCTGGTGTTCGCGGCCCTCGGCGCCCGCTACCACCACCCGGTGGAGACGGTGGAGCTGGCGACCCTGCACCTCGCGCACTGCGGAGCGAGGGCGCGCGAGGAGGCGCGGGACACGATCGTCGGTCCCGGCGGCGGAACGGTGACCCTGCCCTCGGGGCACTCCCTCCACGTTCCGCGCAACACGCTCAAGGAGGGAGAGCGCTACGTCTTCGGCCTGGCCCAGGCGGCGGACTCCGCGCACCTGGTGCTGGAGGTTTCCGGCGGCGGCGCTCCCGAGCCGTTCGCCCCGCCGGTGACGATCACCTTCAACACCACCGGGTGCAGCGCGCCCGCGCCGGGGAGGTCGCGCCGCGTGGTCCGGCTGCGCATGGGGAGCCCGGGCACCGACGTGGGCGGCACCCACGACCCCGGCGGAGTCACGTTCCGGGCCTCGCTCACCGAGCTGAGCCGCTACGCGCTGGCGCAGGGGTGAGGCCGCTCACCCGCCGGTAGCACTCCGAACCGGGAAGGCGGGACCGCCCCGCCTCCCACACAACCCGATCCGCGCGCGCACGACCATGGCCGATTCCGCCGATCTCGCAGTCCGGCCGGCGGCCCTCTCCCGGGGGCCCCTCCCCCGCAGGCTGCGCGCGCTGCACTCCGAGCTCAAGCGGCGCCGCGTCTACGCCACCGCCACCGCGTACGCGGTGGCCGCGGCGGGCGCCATCCAGCTCGCCGACGTGGTGGCGGGCGCGCTGGAGCTGCCGAAGGACACCGTCACCCTGGTCCTGTACGTCGCGCTGGCCGGGCTGCCGCTGGTGCTCGTCCTGTCGTGGGCCTTCGCGCTCCGGCGCGAGGGGGCGGCCGGCGTGGGCGCCGCGGCGGCCGGGGAGGACGAGGCCGTCCCCCCCGCCGCCGCGCTCCTCCCCCACCACGCCACCGAGTTCGTGGGGCGCGCGGCCGAGCTGGAGGAGGCCGGCCGGCTCCTGGCCGCGCCCGGGTGCCGCCTGCTCACCGTCACCGGGCCCGGGGGGATCGGGAAGACGCGGCTGGCGCTGGAGGCGGCGCGAGGGGCGGCCGGCCGCTTCCGCGACGGGGTGCGCTTCGCCGCGCTGGCGGGGGTCGCCTCGCCCGAGCGGCTGGCCCCGGCGCTGGCCGAGGCGCTGGGGGTGCGGGTGTCGGGGCGCGAGGACCCGCGGGCGCGGCTGCTGGACTACCTGCGCGGCAAGGAGCTCCTGCTGGTGCTGGACAACCTGGAGGAGGTGACGGCCGGCGCGGGCGGGCTGCTGGCGGCGGTGCTGGAGGGCGCCCCCGGGGTGAGGCTCCTGGCCACCTCGCGCGAGCGGCTGGGGCTCTCCGCCGAGACCGTGCTCCCCCTGGAGGGGCTCTCGCCCCCGGAGGGCGACGGGGCGGCCGCGCTGGAGCGCTCGGACGCGGCGCGCCTCTTCGCGGCCGGGGCCCGGCGCGCCTGCCCCGGCTGGCGGCCGGCGGCGGACGACCGGCCCCACCTGGCGCACATCTGCCGGCTGGTGGAGGGCTCGCCGCTGGCGCTGGAGCTGGCCTCGGCGTGGGTGCGGCTCCTCTCGTGCGCCGAGATCGCGCGGGAGATCGAGGGCGACCGCGACTTCCTGGCGGGCCCGGCCGCCGACCGCCCGGAGCGGCACCGCAGCCTGCGCGCCGTGTTCGAGGGCTCCTGGCGGCTCCTTCCCGAGGCGGAGCGGGCGGCGCTGCTCGGGACGTCGGTGTTCCGGGGCGGCTTCACCCGCGAGGCGGCGGAGGCCGTGGCCGGCGCGGCGCTCCCGCTGTTAGGCGCGCTGCACGACCGCTCGCTCCTGCGCCGCGCGGGCGCCGGGCGCTTCGAGGTGCCCGAGGCGCTGCGCCGCTACGCCGAGGAGAAGCTGCGGCTGGACGACGGGGAGCGCCGGCGCGCGGAGGCCCGGCACCGGGCCTTCTACGCCGGCCTGCTGCGGGACGCGGCGGCCGCGGCGGCGGGCGGGGGCGAGGACGAGGCGCTGGCGGCGGTGGCGGCCGACCTGGAGAACGTGCGCCGGGCGTGGGAGGCGATGGTGGAGGCGCGCGCGGCCGGCGAGCTGGACCGGGCGCTGGACGGGCTCTTCCTCTTCTACCACTCCCGCGGGTGGGCGCGCGAGGGAGAGGCGGCGCTCGCGGCGGCCGCGGCGGCGCTGGAGGGCGAGGACGCCCACGCCGGCGTGCTGGCGCGGCTCCGGGCGCGGCGGGGAGCGTTCTGCGCGCGGCTGGGGGCGTACGCCCAGGCGCGCGAGCTGCTCGAGGCGGCGGCCGCCCACTTCCGCCGGGCGGGGCCGGCACCGGAGCTGGCGCTCGCGCTGGACCAGCTGGGGGTGGTGGCCCAGAGCCAGGGCGAGTACTCCGAGGCGCGCCGCCTCCACCACGAGGCGCTGGCGGGGTACCGCGCGGCGGGCGACCGCCGGGGCGAGGGCGAGGTGCTCACGCACCTGGGGAACGTGGCCTCGGCGCTGGGCGACTACGGCGAGGCGGAGCGGCTCTTCCGCCAGGGGCTGGCCGCGCTGCGCGAGGCGGGCGACCGCGGCGGCACCTACTCGCCGCTCTGCAACCTGGGGGTGATCGCGTCGATGCGGGGCGACTTCGCGGTGGCCGACGGCTTCTACGCCGAGGGGCTGGCGGTGGCGCGCGAGGCCGGCAACCGGGGCGGCGAGGCCAACCTGCTGCTGAACCTGGGCGTGGCCGCCACCGACGCGGGCGACCCGGCCCGGGCCGAGCCGTACCTGCGCGAGTGCGCGGAGATCTCGCGCGAGATGGGGTACGACCGGCTGGTGGCGTTCGCGCTGAACGGCCTGGCCCACGTGGCGCTGGCCCGGGACGACGACGCCGGGGCCGACGCCCTGGCGCGCGAGGCGCTGGCCACGGCCGCGCGCATGGAGGAGACGCCGGTGGTGCTGGAGTCGCTCACCACGCTGGCGCGGCTCCGCCTGCGCGGGGGCGACGCGGGGCGCGCGCTGGAGCTGGTGTCCCTGGTGCGCGAGCACCCCGCCACGGACAGCTCCACCCGCGTGATCGCCGCCGGGATCGCGGACGAGGCGGAGGCGGGCCTGCCCCCCGCGGCGCTGCACGCGGCGGTGATCCGCGGCAGCGCGCTGCCGCTGGAGCAGGTGGTGAAGGAGGTGCTGGAGGAGCCCGCCCAGGCAGGGATCGAGGTGGTCGCAGCCTGAGCGGCGGATCCTGAGCCTGGCAAAAGACTGTCTCACGCAGAGTCAGCAGAGTCAGCAGAGGGTTCTCCTCCGTCGACTCTGCTGACTCTGCGTGAGGCCTGTAGTTTTTGGTCGCGTATGAGGGCGATGCCTGCCTCGCGCGGCGAGACCCGCGTGATACCACGTTTCCGAGCATTGTTCTGGTTCGCGAGAAACAGATTGGCATCACACAGAGGACACGGAGGACACGGAGAGAACTTCAATCTCTCCGCTGTTCCTCTGTGTTCTCTGTGCCCTCCGTGTGAGACCTTTTCA
>DASVWD010000022.1 GCA_036389795.1 Longimicrobium sp. | reverse complement strand
CTGGTCGTGGAGCCGGTGCTGGCCGTGGAGTCCGAGCCCGAGCCGCCGCTGGCCGCCACGGGGGGGTGACGGAACGATCCGGCCGCGCGCCGGTATGACGCGCGCTCCTGAGGCGGGGCACCCATCCGGGAGCCCCGCCTCTTTTTCCGCCCGGACCCCGGCCCGAAGCTTGCTCCCCCCTTCCCCCGCATCCCGTCGCAGGAAACCCGGACGGTGCGGCCGCGCCCGCGCGGCGCCCGCCCTTGCGCTGCGAGGCGCCATGACCGCCACCCGCCGCTTCCGCCGCCTCGCGCTGGCCGCCGTCCTGGCCGGCGCGGCCGCGGCGCGGGGGGCGGCTGCGCAGGCATCGGCGGCGGAGCCCCTCCCCCCGCCGGCCGGGTCCGCGGCGCCGTCCGCCGAAGACGCCTTCCTCTGCCGCGGCGGCACCATCTCGCAGGTCTTCGTCGACAACAACTCGGTGTTCGTGGTGGGCGACCCCGACCTGGACCCCCGCTTCAACTGGGCGTACCGGCTGGCCAACCGCCTGCACATGCGCACCCGCGAGGGGGTGATCCGCCGCGAGCTGCTCTTCCGCGAGGGGAGCTGCTACCGCCCCGCCCAGCTCGAAGACTCGGAGCGCATCCTGAGGGCGCTCCCCTTCATCGCCGACGCCGACGTCTTCGCGCTGCGCCAGCCCGACTCCACCTGGCACGTGGTGGTGGAGACGCGCGACGAGTGGTCCACCCGCCTGGAGCCGCAGCTGGAGTCCGGCGGCGCGGCGCTCACGGGGCTGGAGCTGCGCGAGGAGAACCTGCTGGGGCGGGGGCAGCGGGTGTCGGCGTTCTACAAGGAGTACCAGGGGCAGCACGTCTACGGCGCCGCGGTGGGCACCCGGCAGCTCCTGGGCACCCACCTGGACGCCGACCTGTCGCTGGCCCGCACCCCGGTGGGGCTCTCGCTGCAGCAGCGGCTGGCCTGGCCGTTCCGCGGCGAGAACGGGCGCTTCGCCGCGCGGCAGCAGTTCGAGCACGTGGAGAGGAACTTCGAGTACTTCGTGCGCGACGCGGCGGGCGGGCTGGAGCGGCGCTTCTTCGCGGAGGAGCGCACCGGCTTCGACGCCGGCGTGGTGATGCGCCTGGGCCGCCGCGGCAGCCTGACCCTGGTGGGCGCGGCGCTGGTGGGGGAGTTCATCGCCTACCCGCGCGACAGCCTGGCCGCGCCCGACGACCCCGAGGCGGTCCCGCTCCCCGGCGGCGGCCAGGTGGCGGGGCTCGACTCGATCTCCACCGTGCGGCTGATGTTCCTGCTGGGCCAGCGCAACGTGTACTTCGAGCGCCGCCGCGCGCTCGACGCCGTGCGCGGGGCCGAGGACGTGCGGCTGGGGCTGGAGGCCGAGCTGGGGCTGGGGCGCAGCCTGGGGGCGCTCTCCGACGGCGACGACCTGGCGCTGGAGCTGGGCCTGGCCGCCGCGGGCGACCTGCGCGGCGTGCTGGCGGGGAGCCGCCTGGTGCTGGAAGCCAAGCGCGACCTGGGCGGCGGCTCGCGCGGCTGGCGCGACCTCTTCGGCCAGGTCGACGCCTGGGCGTACTGGCGCCCCGGGGAGGAGTCGAGCCACACCTTCGTGCTGGCCGCGCGCGCGGCGGGGGGGTGGGAGACCACCGTCCCCTTCCAGCTCACCGCGGGGCACCGCGCGGGGCTGCGCGGCTTCCCGCGCCACGTGTACGCCGGCGAGCGGCGGGTGGTGGGGACGCTGGAGCACCGCGCCTACCTGGGGTGGCCGTACCCGCGCCTCTTCGACCTGGGCACCGCCCTGTTCGTCGACGCCGGCCGCACCTGGGCGGGCGGCGACCCCTTCGGCGAAGACTCGCCGCTCCTGCTGAGCGTGGGCGGGGGCTTTCGCATCGCCTTCCCGCCGGGGTCGCGGCAGACGTACCGGCTGGACGTGGCCTTCCCCGTGGCGCCGGACTTCCGCCCCGGCGGGCTGCAGATCTCCTTCGGCGTGGGCCAGGCGGTGGGCCGCGGCACCCTGGGCGACGACCCCCAGCTCGCCCGCAGCTCCCGCCGCTCGATCTCCGCCTCGCTCTTCAGCTTCCCGAACTGACGAAAACCGCGACTGCGACCGCGGGTTCGGGCGTGTCCCTCCGCTGCGCTCCGGGCCGGGCTGCGCGCGCGGTAGGGCACGATACGACCGTGCCCAACCGCGCCGGGCCACCGCCGCGACGAAACCCCGTGTCGCGGCGGCGTCCCGGCCCTGTCGGGCGCGCATCCCT
>DASVWD010000021.1 GCA_036389795.1 Longimicrobium sp. | reverse complement strand
CAGGGTGGAGAGCGCGTAGCGCGACGCCTGCAGCGGCGTCTGGAGAGGCTCGGCTACAAGGTGGAACTGCGGAAGGCCGCCTGAAGAGCGCGACCCCGGCTCCGTAGTTTCTATTCAGGGAGCCGCTGCGCCGAACCTGCCTTGCTAACGATGCCTGGCGGCGACCGAAGGATCTACTCACCCCAGAGCGAGGCCGGCTTCTGCACACTGCATCTGGCCACCAGACACGCGGAGTAGATCCTTCGGTCGCGTCCAACCATTGGCGCGGGGGCGAATTCCACGCGGACGCTCCCTCAGGATGACCACGTATGGCATGGGAATGCACAGCCGGTTTCGGAAGGTGGTATCACACAGAGGACACGGAGAACTTCATCTCTGATTTCTTTCCTCTGCGACCTCTGTGGCAACCTCTGTGGCCTCCGTTGAGGTCATCCCCGATCGCCTCCACCGCGACGACCACTGCACCATTGACGAGAATCGATTCCACATTTATCGTTTTATATCGATACGTGTCGAATTGAATCAGAGGTGATAGAAATGACGACCCAGCAGATCACCGAGCACCTGCTCGAGTTCTTCAAGGCGCTGGCGGACGCGAACCGGCTGCGGATCGTGGGCCTGCTGGCGCAGCGGCCGCACACCGTGGAGGAGCTGGCGGCAAACCTGGGGGTGGGCGCCTCGACCGTGTCGCACCACCTGTCGCGGCTCACGAAGGCAGGGCTCACCGAGGCGCGCGCGGAGGGCTACTACAGCGTCTACTCGCTGCGGCTGGACGAGCTGCAGGGGCTCTCGCGCCGGCTGCTGAGCCGCGAGGAGCTGAAGGCGCTGGCGCGTGACGTGGACCTGGACAGCTACGACCGCAAGGTGCTGGAGAGCTTCACCGACGAGCAGGGGCGCTTCCGGCAGTTCCCCGTGCAGGAGAAGAAGCTGCTGGTGCTGCTGCGCCACGCCGCCCGCGCGTTCGAGCCCGGCGTGCGCTACCCCGAGAAGCAGCTGAACGAGATCCTCTCGCGCTTCAGCGACGACACGGCCCGCCTGCGCCGCGAGCTGGTGGGCTACGGCTTCATGGAGCGCGAGGGCGGCGGCGGAGACTACTGGCTCGCCGCGGGCGGGGAAACGGGGGAACGATGAGCGAGCGGGCGAGCCGGAGCGAGATCCGGCGCCGGTACAGGGAGGAGGGCACGCCGATGGGTGTGTTCGCCATCCGCAACACGGCGAACGGGAAGGTGCTGGTGGGCTCGGCGAAGAACCTCCCGGGCGCGCTCAACAGCCACCGCTTCCAGCTGCGGCTGGGGAGCCACCGCAACCGCGAGCTGCAGCGCGAGTGGAACGAGCTGGGCGAGGCGTGCTTCGCCTTCGAGGTGCTGGACGAGCTGGAGCCGTCGAGGGGCGTGGGGGAGGACTACGCGGACGACCTGGCCGCGCTGGAGGCGCTCTGGCTGGAGAAGCTGCGGCCGTACGGAGACGCGGGGTACCACCGCGCGCCGCCCGGCGCGTGATACGGCGCCCGCCGTGACAAAGAAGGCCGGGAGCGACCGCCGCTCCCGGCCTTTTCGCCGTCGCCGTCGAAGCCTCGCGCAGCCTGCGAGGCTTTCTGCCGTGGTTGCCGCGGCTTCAGCCGCCCCTGCGGACCTACCCCACCCCCGCCAGGCTCACCGCCAGCAGCAGGAGCATCTTCGTCGCCGTGAGCGTGCTGGGGACGTCGGCCCACTCGGAGAGGGTGTGCTGGTTGCCGCCGCGCCCGCGCCCCACGGCGATGGCCGGGATGCCGCGGGTGACGGCCACGTTGGCGTCGGTGGAGCCCGACGCTTCGGCGCTGGCCTCCACGCCCACGAAGCGGTGCACGTCCAGCGCGGTCTGCACGATCGGGTGGGCGCGGCGCTCCCGCAGCATCTCGGCGGTGCCGCCCGCGCGCAGCCGCTGCACCTCCTCCTTGCTCCAGCGCACCCGGTGCGCCTCGGCCGCGCGCGCCACGCGGGCTTCGATCTCGGCGTTCAGCGAGTCCAGCAGCGCCGGGTTCACCGAGCGCAGGTCCATGGTGAACGACACGTTTTCGGGGATGGCGTTGAAGATCTTCCCGCCGGCCAGCATCCCCACGTTGTAGACCGCCCCGCCGCGCCCCTCGGGGACCTGGATCTCGTAGATGGAGCGCACCGCGTCGGCCAGGGCGCGCGCCGGGTGCGGCCTGCCGGCCGAGGTGTTGGTGTGGCTCCCCTCCCCGCTGAAGTGGTAGCGCGTCCAGTAGATCCCCAGCGCGCCGTAGTTGACCGGCCCCAGCCCGCCGTCGACGGCCACCACCAGGTCGGGGCGCGGGTTGTGGGCGAGCCAGTAGTCCATCCCCCTGAGGCCCAGCTCCTCCTGCACGGTGCCCACGATCACCAGGTCGCCGCGCGTGCGCACGCCGGCGGCGTTCAGCGCGCGGACCACGTTCAGCAGGTCCACCAGCCCCGCCGTGTCGTCGAAGACGCCCGGGGCGCGCAGGGTGTCGCCCTCGCGCCGCACCCGCACGTCGGTGTCGATCGGGTGCACCGTGTCCATGTGCCCGGCGAAGACCACGGTGGGCCCGCCGCCGGTGCCCCTGCGCCGCCCGGTGACGTTGCCGATGGAGTCGACCGTCACCTCCAGCCCGGCCTTCTCCATCTCCTGGCGCACGTACGCGCCGCGCCGCTGCTCCTGCGTGGAGGGCGCGGGGATCTCGGTCACGCGGATCCACTCCTCCACCTGCGCGGGGAAGTTGCGCTCCAGCCACGCGAGCGCGTCGCGCACCGCCGGCTGCGCGGCCAGGCGCGGCGTGAAGCTGCTCGGGTACTGCTGCTGCGCCGCGACGCCCGAGACGCAGGCGGCGAGCAGGAGCGCGGAGAGCGGGATCGTGCGGAGGATCGTGCGCATGGGCGGTTCGGAGTTGAGTTGGTTTCGAATGCGTATCGCCTGCCCTTACCAGCATCGACGCCGTTCTCCCTCCCACCGCGCAGCGGGGGGAGGGCCGGGGAGGGGGGCTCCCGGCAGCCACGACGGCGACCCGGGCCTCATCGCTCCTGCCTCCGCCGGTGCTTCTCCACCGCCAGGCGGCAGATGCGGTCGCACAGCTCGGGAAAGCTTATCCCGGCGGCGGCCGCGGACTGCGGGAGGAGGCTGGTCGACGTCATCCCCGGGAGCGTGTTGACCTCCAGGCACCAGAGGCCGCCGCCCTCGTCCATGCGGAAGTCGACGCGGCTGAAGCCCTCCAGCTTGAGCGCACGGTGCGCCTCGAGCCCCAGCTCCCGGACCGCGCGCGTCTGCTCCTCGGTCAGGTCGGCCGGGAAGATCTCCTCGGCGCCGCCCGCCTGGTACTTGCTCTCGTAGTCGAAGATCTCCGCCCGCTTGGGGATGATCTCGCCCACCGCAAGCGCCTGGTCTTCGAGGATCCCCACCGTCAGCTCGCGCCCGGGGACGAACGCCTCCAGCATCACCTCGTCGTCGTGACGGAACGCCTCCGCGACCGCCGCCTCCAGCTCTCCCGGTGCCCGGACGATGGTGAGCCCCACCGTGGAGCCCTGCTTGTTCGGCTTGACGACGACGGGCCAGCCGAGCGCCGCCTCCACCTCGGCCGCGCCGGCGGGCGCCATCAGCCAGTCGGGGGTGGGCACGCCCGCCGCGCGGAAGAGGCGCTTGGAGAAGTCCTTGTCCATGGCCACCGCGCTCGCCCGGTGCCCGCTGCCCACGTAGGGGATGCCGGTGAGGTCCAGCAGCGCCTGGATCGTCCCGTCCTCGCCCGTGCCGCCGTGCAGCACCAGGAACACCACGTCGATGTCCTTCAGCTCCGACGCCGCCGGCAGCGGCGACGACGCCCCGGCGCGGATCGCCGCCAGCTCCTCCTCGGGCGGCGGCGCGGGGGCCACGCCGGCGGTGAGCAGGCGCTGCTCCTCGGCGGGGGCCAGCACGCCCCGCGCGGTGTCGACCGGCACCACCTGGTGGCCGGCCTCGCGCAGCGCCTTCACCACCTGCGCGCCGCTGGCCACCGACACGTCGCGCTCCGCGCTGGTGCCGCCGAAGAGGACCGCCACTCGCATTCGAGGTCGTCCGTGGAAGGGGTCTCGTCCGTCCCGGGTGGACGCGCGCGCCGTGACGAGCGGCGCGCGCCGCGTTAGCTTGCGCGCCGGACGACGCGGAGGCAAGCGCCCGGGGAGACGGGATTCGAGATGACCGTGGAATTCAACCGGATCGGCCGCCCGCCCGAGGAGGAGCTGCGGGAGGCGACGGAGGCCCTGGCCCGCGCCGAGCTGGAGCGCGACGTGGCGGCGCTCGACCGCATCATCCACGACGAATTCCTGGGCGTGGACCCCAGCGGCGCGCCGCTCACCAAGGAGCAGGTGGTGGAGACCTACGGCTCGGGGCTCTTCGTGCTGCAGACGCTGGTGGTGGAGGAGCAGAACATCCGCGCCTGCGGCGACACCGGCGTGGTCACCGCCTCGTCCACCATGCGCGGCCGCACCCCCGAGGGCGAGTTCGAGCAGCGCTACCGCTTCACCGACGTATACACGCGCGTGGACGGCGAGTGGAAGCTCTTCGCCTCGCACGTCACCCCGCTGCGCCGCACCGCCGGCTTCCACTCCCTCACGCCCCCGGCGGACGAGGAGTGACGGCGCACGGACGGTCCCCGGCCGCACCCCAGCCATCGGATTCCCCCGGCAACGGAGACGAGCCAATGCAGACCCAGCGTGAACTGCTCGAAGATGCGAGGGAGAGGTTCGCGGCGAAGCTGGAGGGCCTCGCGGCGTACGCGGAGGAGCTGGCGGAGCGGGTCGAGGCGCACGACCCCGAGGAGGCCCACTTCGAGGACGACCTGATGAAGGCGAAGCACGACGCGCAGTTCTACGCGGACCAGGTCGCGTGGATCGATGAGCGGCTGGCCTCGGGTGACGTCGAGCCGCCGCTCGGGGTGGCGGACGCCGGGACGCGCCCCGCAGCGGAGGCGGGTACCGTGTCCCTGGCGTGGTTGCCGCTCGCTTTCCTGGCCGGGGCGCTGCTCGGCTCCCGCCTGAGGCGGTAGGAGACGTCCGGGGAAAATCGTAGAGCCGTGAGGCCCCAATGCTGTCATCCTGAGGAGCCGCCGCGTGGAATCCGCGGAGTGACGAAGACCAGGGCGGCGACGAAGGATCTATAGCCGGCCACACGCGACAGCCGGCTGTCGGCGCGGTCGCTGCCCATAGATCCTTCGGGCGCACAAGCCCTCGTGCGGACATGGCTTCGGTGTGCTGCGCCCTCAGGATGACAGCGTTTGGGGGGGTGGATAGAGGTGGTTTCTCCAGAAAACACGAGCGGCGGGCTCCGCCAGGAACCCACCGCTCGTTTCCATCTCACCCGCGGACCAGCCGTCTCAGTCCACCGCGAAGGTCACGCGGACGACGGCCGTGATGTCCTTCTCCAGCGAAGAGGTGTCGTTGATGCCGTAGTCGCTCACCTCGGTGGAGTTGCGCGGGGTGATCTGGAACACGCCCTGGCGCGCGCTGCGCACCGCGCCGATCCCCGCGCCCGCGCTCTTCGCCACCGCCTCGGCGCGGCGCCTGGCGTCCTCGGTGGCGGCGGCGAGCATCTCCGTGCGCACGTCGGCGAGCTTCGTGTACAGGTACTCGGGCGGCGACGACTGGAGCGGGACTCCCTGGTTGATGAGCCCGGTGGCGCCCTGCGACAGCGCGGTGACGCCGTTCACGTCCGAGGAGCGCACCTCGAACTGCTGCGAGAGGCGGTAGCCCAGCAGCTCGCTGGTCTGCATCCCGTTCTCGGCCACGCGGTAGATGCTCGACGCCTCCACCGGCTTCACGGTGACGAGCGAGTCGGCCACGCCGCTGCGCGACAGGAACTGCCGGAGCGCCTGCCCGTGCTGCGTGACCTCGGCGTAAGCGTCCTGCAGCGTGGGCGACTGCGCGCCGACGCTCACCCGCCACACCGCGTAGTCCGAGCGGATCGAGCGCTTGGCCGAGCCCGTCACCTCGATCTGGTCGTTGGCGCGCCGGGCGGACTTGAACGCCGCGCCGGCCACGATCGCCGAGAGCACCAGCCCCAGGGCGAGCGCCACCATCCCCAGCAGGAGCTGGGGGTACCGTTCCGATCGTACAATCTCCATGGGAGTTGAGGATAGGAGAAACGCCCGTTGGGGGCGTTCCGCGCGAGCCGAGGGAACCGGCCAGGCCCGCGAGAGGCGGTGATTGCACACCGAAGGTTGGACAAAGATCCGAAAGTTCGAAGCGCGAGAGTGCGTGAGTGCGTCAGCGAGACTGCTGGGGCCGCAGATGTCATCCCAAGGGGCGCGGTAGCGACCCGAGGGATCTACTCGATGCGACCGGGGGAGCCGGTAATCCGCGCGTGTGGCCGGCCACCAGCAACGCCGGCTAGATCCCTCAGGCGCCGCCGGACTCCGGTGCGAACGTGGGTCGGGTGCAGCGGCGCCTTCGGGATGACATTGTCTGGTTGACAATGAGAGACCGCATCCCACGTCGCGCGCTAGGCGCCAAGGCGGGGGCTGCCCGCTGCCGCGCCAGAATCTGCCAGGCAGACGAACCCCGATCCTCGTTCGCCCACCCTCTGAATGAAGTCCTTGACATCCACTTTGCCAATACGTATTAACTAATACGTCTTAACAACCCGCCCGGAATGAGCCCAGCGAACGCACCCCGCTCCGTCACCACCCACGACGTCGCCCGGAGGGCGGGGGTCTCGCAGGCCACGGTGTCGCTGGTGCTGGGCGGCAACCCGCGGGCGCGCGTGGCCCCGGCCACCCGCGAGCGGGTGATGCGGGCCGCCGACGAGCTGGGGTACCGCCCCAACATGCTGGCCCGCGGGCTGGTGCGGGGCCGCTCGTACGCGCTGGGGGTGGTGGTGCCGGACCTGTCCAACCCCTTCTTCCTGGACGTGGTGACCGGCGTGCAGCGCGTGGCCGCCGAGGCGGGGTACGCGGTGCTCCCCGGCGACACGCGCGACACCACGCCGGCCCGGCACCTGGAGGCGCTGCGGGCGCGGCTGGTGGACGGGGTGGTGATCGACGGCCTGGGCGCCGCCACGCTCCCCGAGGACTCGCTCGCCGACCTGAAGGTGGTGCTGGTGGACGAGCCGTCGGAGCGCTGGCCCGGGGTGGCGAGCGACGCGCTCTCCGCGGGGCGGCTGGCGGCGGAACACCTGCTGGGGCTGGGCCACCGCCGCATCGCCTTCGTGGGCCCCGCCACGGACGTGCACGGCTTCCGGATGCGCGAGCGCGGCTTCTTCCAGGCGCTCTCCGCCGCCGGAATCCCCCTCCCCACCGGCCTGCTGCGGCGCGTGCCGGCGACGGTGGCCGGGGGGCTGGCCGCGATGAAGCAGCTCCTCGCCGCGGGCGAGCGTCCGACCGCCGTCTTCTGCGCCAACGACCTGATCGCCCTCGGCGCGCTCAAGGCGGCCCTGGCGGCGGGAGTGGCGGTCCCGGGCGGGATGTCGATCGTCGGCTGCGACGACGTGGAGATGGCGCGGGTGGTGACGCCGGAACTGACCACGGTGGCGGTCCCCGCCCGCGAGCTGGGCGCCCGCGCCGCCCGCCTCCTGCTCCGCCTGCTCGACGGCCAGGAGGTCTCCGCCCGCCCCGCCAGGCCCCTCCCCGTGCGGTTGATCACCCGGGGGACGACGGGGAAACCCCAGGGGACAGGGGACAGGGAACAGGGGACATCCCGCGAGACCGGAAGCGCCTGATTCCTGGGCACTGGGCACTTGGGACTGGGCACTTCGCACTTCGCACTTCGCACTTAGGACTTCGCACTCGCAGTTGAGACACGCCACCATCACCGGAACCGGGTCGTTCGTCCCCGCGCGCGTCCTCGCCAACGCCGAGCTGTCGGCGATGCTGGGCGAGGACGTGGACGCGTTCGTGTCGGGGACGCTCGGCATCCGCGAGCGGCGCTGGTGCGGCGCGCACGAGTCCACCGCCGATCTGGCCGAGGAGGCCGCCCGCGCCGCGCTCGCCGACGCGGGCCTCGCGCCGGAGGACGTCGACCTCCTCATCGTCTCCACCGACACGCCCGAATACGTCTCCCCCGCCACCTCCTCGGTCCTGCACGGCCGCCTGGGGCTCCCCGGGCGCACGGGAACCTTCGACGTCAACTCGGCGTGCGCGGGGTTCGCCACGGCGCTCGACGCGGCGTGGAAGTACGTCCGCGCCGACGAGCGCTACGAGCGCGTGCTGGTGGTCGCCGTCTACGCCATGTCGAAGTTCCTCGACCCGAAGGACAAGAAGACGGTCACCATCTTCGCCGACGGGGCGGGAGCCGTGGTCCTCGAGCTGGCCGACGAGCCGGGGCTGCTCGCCTCGGAGCTGTACGCGGACGGGTCGCTTTCCTCCGGGATGGGCGTCTTCGCGGGTGGCACGGCCGAGCCGGTCACCGAGGCGGTGCTGCGCGACGGGGTGCGCAACCGGCTGCGCTTCGTCACCAAGTACCCGAAGGAAGTCAACGAGGAGGGGTGGCCGCGCATCGTCCGCTCCGTCCTCGGCCGCATCGGCAGGCAGGTCGAGGAGGTGGACCTCTGGCTGTGGACGCAGGTCAACCGCTCCACCATCGAGGTCGTGATGGAGAAGCTCGGGCAGCCGATGTCGAAGGCCCACACCATCATGGACAAGTGGGGCTACACCGGCTCGGCGTGCCTGCCGATGGCGCTGGACGACGCGGCGAAGGCGGGCCGCCTCCGGCCGGACGACCTGGTGGTGCTCACCGGCTCGGGGGCGGGGCTGTCGATGGGGTGCGTGGCGATGCGCTGGAACCCGAAGCGGAGCGCGCGCTGATGGACACCGCCGCCCGCCTCTTCCTCGCCCGCGCCGCGCGGCACCCCGAGCGGGCCGCCTACCGCCTGCTCGCCGCCGGCGGCGCGGAGCGCGACGAGACGCTCACCTGGAGCGAGTGGGCCGACGCCTCGCGCCGCTTCGCGGCGGCGCTGATCGCGCACGGGCACCGGCCGGGCGAGACGGTCGCCATCCTCGCCGGGAGCAGCTTCCTCTGGCCGGTCGCGGACCTGGGCGTGCTGCTGGCGGCCGGCGTCTCCGTGGGCCTGTACCCGACCAGCGCGCCCGCGCAGGTCAAGCAGATCCTGGCCGACTGCGGCGCCGCCACCGTCGTCGTCGACACGGTCGACCAGCTGGCGAAGGTCGAGGCGGTGCGCGCGGAGCTGCCGGCGCTGCGCATGGTGGTCGCCCGCGACGTGAACGGCGGCGGGTGCGCGGTGGCGTGGGACGCCTGGCTCGCGCGCGGCGCGGAGGCGCTCGCCTCCACCGGGATCGGCGCGGCGGTCGACGCGCGGGTGCTGCAGGCGCGGCCCGGCGACACGGCGATCCTCATCTACACGTCGGGCTCCACGGGCGAGCCGAAGGGCGCCGAGATCCCGCACCGCTACCTGCTGGCCTCGGCCGAGTCGATCCGCGCGGTGCTGGGGACGCGCGAGGACGACACCACGCTCTCCTTCCTCCCCTTCTGCCACGCCGCCGAGAGGATCTTCGGCCTCTACAGCCGTGTGCTCACCGGGATGGAGGCGGCGCTGGTGCCCGACCACGCGCGGCTGTGGGAGGCGGCGCGAGCGTACGGGCCCACGGTGTTCGGCGGGCTGCCGCGCTTCTACGAGAAGGCGTTCGAGACGCTGCGCGCCGAGCACGAGCGGGCCGCGGGCGGCGAGCGCGCACGCTGGGACCGCGTGGTCTCGCTCGGCGTCACCCGCTCGCGGCTCCGGCAGGCGGGCGAGCCAGTCCCGCCGCAGGTCGAGGCGGCGTGGCGCGAGGCCGGGGAGCCGCTCTTCGCCCGCGTGCGCGGCCTCTTCGGCGGGCGCATCCGGCTGGCGACCTCGGGCGGCGCCGCGCTCCCGGCCGACGTCGCCGAGTACCTCGACGCGCTCGGGCTCACCGTCCTCGGCGCGTACGGGCTCACCGAGCACCTCTGCGTCGCCTTCAACCGGCCCGACCGCTACCGCTTCGACGCCGCCGGCCCGCCGATGCCGGGGACCGAGCTCCGCATCGCCGCCGACGGGGAGATCCTGATCCGCCGCGGACCGCTCACCTTCGCCGGCTACCACGGCCGGCCGGGCGCCACCCGCGACGCGTTCACCCCCGACGGCGGGTGGGTGCTGACGGGCGACCTGGGCGAGCTGGTGGACGGGTCGCTCCGGGTGACGGGGCGCAAGAAGGAGCTGATCGCGCTCTCCACGGGGAAGAAGGTGGCGCCTCTGCCGATCGAGGCGCGCCTGGCCCAGGACCCCTGGATCGGGCAGGCGATGCTCTACGGCGAGGGGCAGAAGTTCGTCTCCGCCCTGCTGTCGCTGCGCCCCGAGATGCTGCGCGCCTGGGCCGCCGAGCGCGCCCTCCCCTGCGACGACCCCACCCTCCTGCGCCACCCCGAGCTGGTGCGGATGGTCCAGCGCGCCGTCGACCGCGTGAACGCCGACCTGTCGCGCACCGAGCAGATCCGCCGCTTCGTGCTGATCGGCCGCGAGCTGACGGCCGAGGACGGCGACCTGACGCCCACGATGAAGCTCCGCCGCGGCGTGGTCGCCGAGAAGTTCCGCGCCGAGCTGGACGCCCTCTACCAGGCCTGAGACCCTGATGGCACGACGCAGCGCCCTCCTCGCCCTCCTGGCCGGCACGCTCGCCATCGCGGCGGCGTACGGCTCCGCCTTCCTCCCCGGCGACCCGCCCGAGTGGTCGCCCTGGGCGATGGGGATCGGCACCGCCGTCGTGATGGTCGCCTCCATGGCGCTCGGCGCGGCCCGGCGCGGCGGGGGGATCGGCCGCCTCAAGCTCCCGTTCGCCTTCACCTTCCTGGTGCTGGCGGGCGGCTTCTGCGCCGTGCTGGCCCTGCCGCCCGAGGCGCCGGGCGCGCCGCTCTTCCTGGGGCTGCCGCTGCGCGCGGCGATCGTCCTGCTGGGGATCGGGCTGCTGCCGCTCCTGGTGCTCCCCGTGGCCTACGCGCTGACCTTCGACGAGATGACGCTCTCCGAGGAAGACCTGGAGCGGGTCCGCCGCGCCGCCCGCGAGCTGCGCCCGGCCGCCGCCCCCGCCGGCGCCGCCCCCCCGCCCGCCGTCGCCGAGGAGGTGGAGGTATGACCGTCCTCCTGCAGACAGGCGAGATGCCGCGCCTGGCGCAGCCCACCATCATCGCCGTCGCCGTCGCCTACTTCGCCGTGGTGGGGGCGATCGGCGCCTGGGCCACGCGGCGGACGAGGACGGCCAGCGACTTCTTCGTGGCCGGCGAGGGGATCGGGCTCTGGGCGCTGACGCTGGCGGCGATGAGCGCCACGCTCAGCGGCTTCGCCTTCATCGGCGGGCCCGGGCTGGTCTACCGCACCGGGCTGGGGGCGATGTTCCTCCTCCTCCCCGCGGCGGTCACGGCCTCGATGACGTCGTGGGTGCTCGCCAAGCGGATGCGGCTGCTGCACGAGGTGCGCGGCCTCATCACCGTCCCCGACGCCATCGGCGCGCGCTACCGCTCGCCCGCCGCGCAGGGGCTCTCGGCGGTGGCGATCATCATCGCCGTGATCGGCTACATGGCGACGAACATCCTGGCGCTGGGGCTGGTGATCGACGCCATCTTCGGCACCGGGCTGGCCGTGGGCGTGTGGGTGGGGATGGCGATCGTGCTGGCGTACTCGGTGGCCGGCGGCATCCTGGCGGGCGTGTACACGGACATGTTCCAGGGGAGCCTGATGGCGCTGGCCTCGGTCCTGGTCTTCCTCTACACGCTGAAGGTGGGCGGGGGGATGGGCGGGATCAGCCGCACCATCATGGCCGCCGACCGGACCTTCCTGGGGCCGTTCGGGGCGATGGGGCCCGTGGCCGCGCTCTCGCTCTTCTTCGTGTTCGGCGTGGGCTCGATGGGCCAGCCGCACGTGATCCACAAGTTCTACATGCTCAAGGACCCGCGGCGGCTCAAGTGGTACCCGCTGCTGGTCACGCTGGCCCTCCTCGTCACCATGCTGCTGTACTTCGGCGTGGGCGTGGCGGTGAAGGCGCTGGTGGTGGAGGGCCGCATGGCGCCGCTGGCGAGCCCCGACGACGCCACCCCGGCGTTCCTGCTGCGCTTCACCCCGGTGCTGCTGGCGGCGCTCGTCTTCTCCGGCGTGGCGGCGGCCATCATGAGCACCGTCAACAGCTTCATGAACATCGGCGCGGCCGCGATCACGCACGACATCCCCGTGGCGCTCGGCCGGCGCGTGAAGAACGAGCTGCTCTGGGGCCGCATCTCCACGGTGGCGATCTCGGTCGCCGCGGCGGCGCTGGCGCTGCTGCCGGGGGCGCTGGTGGCGTTCCTGGGGATCTTCGGCTGGGGGCTCTTCGCCTCCACGCTCGTCCCCGCGCTGGCGATCGGCCTCAACTGGGAGGGGGCGACGAAGGAGGGTGCGGTCGCCTCCATCTCCGTCGGCATCGTGGTGACGCTCCTGTTCGAGACGCTGGCCTACTTCAAGGTCTACGCGTTCCCCACCGGCGTCACCGTCTCCGGCCTCTCGCTCGTCCTGGCGATCCTGGTCTTCTTCGGCGTCTCCTGGCTCACGCGGCGGCGCGCGGGGGAGGAGATCGATGCGGACGTGCGGCTGGTGATGAGTGTTTGAACCGAAAGTGCCCAGTGCCCAGTGCCCAGTGCCCAGGAACGGCACCGGTCGACGGAGCACGATACCCCTGGGCACGCACGGAGCCACTGGGCACTTGGGACTGGGCACTGGGCACTGAAGTCGATGCGCTTCGAGGAGATCGCCGCCGGGCAGGCGGCCGAGTTCAGCAAGACGGTGACGGAGACCGACGTGGTGCTCTACGCCGGGATCACGGGCGACTTCAACCCCGCGCACGTCGACGCCGCCCAGGCCGAGGCGGGGAGGTTCGGCGGGCGGATCGCGCACGGGATGCTCTCGGCCGGCTTCATCTCCACCGTGCTGGCGATGAAGCTCCCCGGCCCCGGCACCATCTACCTCTCGCAGAGCCTGCGCTTCACCCGCCCCGTGCGCATCGGCGACACCGTGACGGCGCGCGTGGAGGTCCTCGAGGTGATCGCCGCCAGGCGCCGCGTGCGCCTGGCCACCACCGTCGCCAACCAGCGCGGCGAGACGGTGATCGAGGGCGAGGCGCTGGTGATGGTGCCGTGACGCCCCCTCCGGCGCCGCTACCGCGTCGCCACCTCCCCCGTGCCGGGAGGTCGCAGGGCCGGGATCGGCGCACGGGGTCGGATCGAGAGGCGAGAGACGCAAGTCTCCAGCGATACCCAACGCTGTCATCCTGAGGAGCCGCCGCGCCGGACCGGCGGAATGAGCGGAAGACCGGCGGCGACGAAGGATCTGCGGGCCGGGTGCGAGCGTGAGGCCGACAGACGTGCGATCCCCACCCGCAGATCCTTCGGGCGCATCGACTTACGTGCTGTCGCAAGGTCCGGTGCAGCGCCCTCAGGATGACAGCCTTGTGGGACGACGTCGAGGTGGTTCCGCCCGCGGATCGCGAGCGGGCGGCGGGTCGGGAGATAGATCGGGTGAAGTGGAAGGGCGGTCGCCGATTGAAAGGACCGCCGAGGGCAGTCCAACCGTGCGGGCGGATCCGCGCCCGCACAGAGAGTCCCCACAACATGGAGATCCTTCCATGAAGAGCAGCGGCACCCCGCGCCGACCGTGGCGCACCCTCCTCGCGGCCGCCGTGCTGGCGCTGTGCCCGGCGCTGGCCGCGGCGCAGACCGGCACCGTGCGGGGGACCGTCTCCGCCCCCGACGGCGACGCCATCCGCGCGGCCCAGGTGACGGTGACGGGCACTCGGCTCCTCACCAGCACCAACTCGCTGGGCCAGTTCACTTTGACCGGCGTGCCGGCGGGCACCCACCAGCTCCGCGTGTCGCGCGCGGGCTTCCTGGCGAAGTCGCAGGAGGTCACCGTGCGCGCCGGCGAGGAGACGCTGGTGGCCGTGGCCCTCGACGAGGCGCCCGTGGAGCTCGACGCCATGGTGGTCTCGGCCTCGCGCCGCGCCGAGCGGCAGTCCGAGGCGCCCGCCACCGTCACCCGCATCGGGCCGCAGGTGCTGGAGAACGTGGCCGGCAACTCGTTCGTCGGCGCCCTCAAGCAGGCCAACGGGCTCGACTACGTGCAGGTGGGGATGACGGCCGTGGCCATCAACGCCCGCGGCTTCAACTCCAGCTTCAACAACCGGATGCTCATGCTCGAGGACGGCCGCATCGCCGTCCTCCCCGAGAACGGGCTCCCGGTGGGCGCCTTCTCCCCGATCCCCAAGGTGGACCTGGCGGGGATCGAGGTGATCGTGGGCCCCGGCTCGGCGCTCTACGGCGCCGACGCCTCCAACGGCGTGCTCACGCTGCAGTCCAAGGACCCGCGCGAGTACCCCGGCACCACGGTGGAGGTGACGGGCGGCAACCGGCAGTACGCCGACGTGCAGTTCCGCCACGCGGGCGTGGCTGGCGGCTGGGGCTACAAGCTGTCCGGCGAGTACAACCGCTTCGACGACTGGGAGAACCGCATCCGCGCCACCGCGGCCGTCACCAGCCCGTGGGAGCGCACGGTGGGCGACACCGCCGGGCTCAACTGGGAGAGCGACGTCATCCGCGGGTACGGCGGCATCGTCCGCTACCTGGGCGAGGGGCAGATCGAGCTCACCGGCGGGTGGAGCCGCAGCAACGGCGTGGGCCAGACCAACGTGGGGCGCAACCAGCTGGTCGACTGGACCTACAACGTGGCCCAGCTGCGCGCCACCTTCCCCAACTTCTACGCCAGCGTCTACCGCACCGAGAGCGACGCGGGCGACAGCTACGCGGTGAACCGCTACACGCTGGCCCGCGTGGCCCCGGCCAACGCCGCCCTCGACGACGAGGCGGTGCGGCAGCTCTCCGACTGGCCCAGCAACGGGCAGCTCTACGCGGCCGAGTTCCAGAACAACTTCCGCCTGCGCCCGCTGCTGAACACGCAGTTCACCTGGGGCGCGCAGTACCGGCACGACGTGGTGAGCAGCGAGCGCGAGTGGCTCACCGACCGGCTGACCGGCGAGGACCTGGAGATCGACCAGTGGGGCGTGTACGGGCAGGCCGAGATCCCGCTGGCGCCGCAGTTCCGCCTGCTCCTGGCCGGCCGCTACGACGACCACGAGAACTACGACCCGCAGTTCAGCCCCAAGGCCGGCTTCCTGTTCACGCCGGTGCCGGGGCAGACGCTGCGCTTCTTCTACAACCGGGCGTTCAAGTCGCCCTCCACGCTGCAGACCAACTTCTACATCCCGAACTTCTCGCCCTTCATCGGCGTGTTCGGCAACCGCGACGGCTTCGAGGTGAGGAACGCCGCCGGCAACCCGGTGCGCACCTACGAGCCGCTGGTGCCCGAGGAGAACCAGACCTTCGAGCTGGGCTACAAGGGGCTCGTGCAGCAGCGCCTGTTCGTGGACGCGGCCGTGTACTACTCGCGCTACGAGCACTTCATGAGCCCGCTCACCGTGATCGCCAACCCGCTGGCCGGCGCCGCCGCCACCACGGCGTACGGGCCCGACGGGCTGCCGGTGACCAGCGAGAGCGGGCAGCCGCAGGTGGTGCTCACCTACTTCAACCTGGGCGAGGCCACCATCTACGGCACCGACCTGGCGGCCAGCTACGTGTTCTCGCCGCGGCTGGACGCCACGGTCACGCTCAGCCTGCTGAAGGTGGACGAGATCACGGGCGTGAACACCAACGTCCCGGGCGAGGTGGAGGCCACGGCCATCAACTCGCCGGTCACCAAGTTCTCGGTGGGCGTCAACGCCCGCGACATGGGGAACTGGCTGGGCGGGCTCACGATGCGCCACGTGATCGGCTACCGCTTCAACTCGGGGATCAACAAGGGGACGATCCCCACCTTCTCCACGGTGGACGTGAACGTGGGCTACCGGCTCCCGAACCTGCGCTCGCAGATCAACCTGGGCGTGGCCAACCTGTTCACCTGCCGCGCGCGGGACAACACGTTCGGCGACACCTCGGGGTGCGGCTTCGGGGTGAAGCACACCGAGATGATCAACATGCCGCGCATCGGCACCATGATCTTCCTCGGGATGCGCTACGACACCAGGTAGCGCGGCGGTCGGAGGGCGGGGTGCCGGCGAGGTCTGCCGGCGCCCCGCCGTCTTCACCGGGGACCTGGTCGCGGAGGGGCGAATGCCGGTGCGGCCGCGGGGGCCCTCACCCGCCGCCTTAGGGCGGCAACCCTCTCCCAGGTCTGGGAGAGGGTAGACTTTACGTGAATCGCGCGGGTGACAATCGCAAGCCGGTCCGGGAGCGGGTCACGATCATTCGGCACTTTGATGAGACGATCTGAGCAGTCGTGAAGTACCCTCTCCCGAAGTTGGGAGAGGGTGGCGACGCGGTAGCGGCGCCGGGTGAGGGCCACCCGCGGGCCGCGCGGGATCCACCGTCCACGCACGAGCCCGGAGTTCGCGATGCGCCGTCCCGCCGTCCTGCTCCTCGCCACGCTCGCCCCGCTGGCCGCCTGCGGCCGTGACGCGCCGACCGCCGCCGCGCCCCAGGCCCCGGCGCGCGCCGTGCTGGCCGCGGCGGGCACCTGGATCGACGGCGTCTACAACAGCGTGTACGGCGCGCGCTACTACCGCGTCTACGTCCCCTCGACGTACACCGGCGCCAGCGCCCGGCCGCTGATGGTGATGCTGCACGGCTGCCTGCAGGACGGCTACGACTTCGCGGCGGGGACGCGGATGAACGACTTCGCCGAGGCGCGGGGCTTCATCGTGCTGTACCCCGAGCAGGGGACCGCCTACAACGCCTCGGACTGCTGGAACTGGTTCTACACCTCCAACCAGGCCCGGGGGAGCGGCGAGCCGTACGTGATCGCGGGGATGATCGACTGGGTGAAGGCGAACTACCTGGTCGACTCCAACCGCGTGGGCGTGGCCGGCTTCTCGGCGGGCGCGGCGATGGCCACCATCATGGCCTGCACCTACCCGGACCGGGTGCGCAGGCTGGCCGAGGTCGCGGGCGTGATGTACAAGGCCGCCACCACCGCGGGCGGCGGCACCTCGGCGATGATGAGCGGGAGCGCCTACGACCCCAACACGCGGGGGACGGACTGCTGGAACGCCATGGCCACGGGCGGGCGGCGGGTGATCCCCGCGCTGGTCGTCCACGGCGGCTCCGACGGCACGGTGAACGTGGTCAACGCGCACCAGACCGCGCAGCAGTGGACGCAGACGCTCGACCTGGCCTCCGACGGCGCCGACAACGGCAACGTCGACAACACGGCCGACGCGACGGTGAGCGGCACCGCTTGCCGCTCGTACACGCAGTACGACTACCGCAACAGCGCGAACGCGCAGACGGTGGTGCGCAAGTACATCGTCAGCGGCCTGGGCCACCGCTGGCCGGGCGGCAGCAGCGCCGGCAGCTACACCGACGCCTGCGCCCCCGACGCCAGCCAGCTCATCGTCGACTTCTTCGGATTCTGAAGATGCGAGGTCCCGCGCCAAGCCGATGTCGTCCCGAGGGGCGCGGCAGCGACCCGAGGGATCTACTCGCCCTCGCTGGTGGGGTGCTCCCGGCGCCAGACCCCGCAAAGTACCCTCTCCCGGAGTTGGGAGAGGGTGGCGACGCGGTAGCGGCGCCGGGTGAGGGCCCCCGCGCCGAGGCCATACAGCAGTCGAATGAGAGGACGATGACCCGAGCCGCACTCCTGACCACCGCACTGGCCGTGACGCTGACCAACGCAGCCGCGCCCGCCGCCGCGCAGGACGGCACCTTTGAGTGGGCGACGTACTCCGGCGCCGAGGGAACGCGCCGCTACAAGCTCTTCGTCCCCGCCGGCCGCGACGCGTCGAAGCCCGCGCCGCTGGTGGTGATGCTGCACGGATGCACGCAGGACCCCGACGACTTCGCGCGCGGCACCCGCTTCAACCAGGCGGCGGCCGCGGCGGGGGTGCTGGTGGCCTGGCCCGAGCAGACCGGGACGCACCAGCCGCAGAAGTGCTGGACGTGGTACGACCCCGCCCACCAGGGCCGCGGCGGCGAGCCGGCCATCATCGCCGCCATCACGCGCGAGGTGATCGCCCGATACAACGCCGACCCCGCGCGCGTCTACATCGCCGGCGTCTCCGCGGGCGCGGCGATGGCGGTCAACACCGCCGCCGCGTACCCGGAGCTCTACGCGGCCGCCGGCGCGCACTCCGGCATCGCCTATCGCGCCGCGTCGAGCGTCGCGGACGCGCTCGGCGTGATGCGGTCCGGGCCATCCGGGGTCGACCGGCTGACGGAAGCGCTGCGGACGGCGCTCGGCCGGCGCGACCTGCCGCTCATCGTGATCCACGGCGGCGCGGACCCCGTCGTCAGCCCCTTCAACGCCGAGCAGCTCGCGCACCAGTTCGCCATCGTGGCCGACCTGAAGGGCCCGCACCTGGAGAGCGGCACCGCGGGAGGCTACGAGGTCGAGCGCCGCTGGTTCGACGACGGGGAGGGGAACACAATGCTGGACCTGGTGCTCGTGAAGGGGCTCGGGCACGCCTGGTCCGGCGGCTCGCCCGAGGGCACCTTCACCGACGCGAAGGGCCCCGACGCCACGCGCCTGATCCTCGACTTCCTCCTGCGGCACTCGCGCTGACGATGAGCGCCCCCGTCTTCCCCCGCCGCCCCGACCCGCTGCGCTTCTGGCGCCGCATCGCGCCGGACCGCTGCGCGCTGGTCGACCGGTCGCGCGGCGGACGGCTCACCTACGCCGAGCTGGACGCCGGCGCCGACCGCTGGGCCGCCGTGCTGCGCGCGCTCGGCATCGGCCGCGGCGACCTGGTGGCGGTGCTGGCCGGCAACCGCCGCGAGGTGGTGGAGGTCTTCTTCGCCTGCGGTCGGCTCGGCGCGGCGCTGCTGCCGCTCAACTGGCGGCTGGCGGCGGCGGAGCTCGCGCCGATCCTGGCCGACGCGCGCCCGGCGGTCGTCCTCGGCGAGGAGCGCTTCCGCGCGCGGGCGGAGGACGCGCTTCGGGGAGCGGACGAGGCGCCGCCCTGGATCGACCTGGACCTGGACGTCCCCGCCCTGCTGGCCCGCGGCGGCCCCTCCGCGCCGGACGTCGAGGTGGGGCCGGAGGATGCGGCGCTCGTCCTCTACACCTCCGGGAGCACGGGGAAGCCCAAGGGCGCCGTCCTCCCGCACCGGCAGCTCTTCTACAACGCCGTGGCGACCACGACCGCGTGGGAGCTGGGGCCGGCGGACGTGGCGCCCGTCTCCACCCCGTTCTTCCACACGGGCGGGTGGAACGTGTTCGCCACCCCGCTCTGGCACCGCGGCGGCACCATCGTACTCTTCGACGCCTTCGACGCCGACGGGTACCTGGACGCGGTGGCCGAGGAGGGGATCACGGTGGCGCTCACCGTCCCCACCATGCTGCTGATGCTCACCGAGAGCCCGCGCTGGGGGCGGGCGCTGCCGAGCCTTCGCTTCTTCATCTCCGGCGGCGCGCCATGCCCTCGGTCGCTCGCGGCGAAGGTGCGCGCGGCCGGCTACCGCTTCCGCGAGGGGTACGGGCTCACCGAGTGCGGCCCCAACTGCTTCGCCATCTCCGACCAGGAGGCGCTCCGGCGGCCGGGGAGCGTCGGCTGGCCGGTGCCGATGCTGGAGATGCGCCTGGAGGCGGCGGACGGCGGCGAGGCGGCCCCCGGCGAGCCGGGCGAGCTGCTGCTGCGCGGCCCGCAGGTCTTCGCCGGCTACCTGCGCAGTCCCGAGCGGACGGCCGAGGTGTTCACGGGCGATGGATGGCTGCGCACGGGCGACCTGGCGCGGCGCGACGAGGACGGCGTGTTCACCATCTGCGGGCGGCGCAAGGAGATGTTCATCTCCGGCGGCGAGAACGTCTTCCCCGGCGAGGTGGAGGCGGCGCTGGCGGACTGCCCCGGCGTGGCCGAGGTGGTGGTGGTCGGCGTGCGCGACGAGCGCTGGGGCGAGGTGGGGCGCGCCTTCGTGGTCCCCCGCGGCGAGGCGGCGCCGAGCGAGGCGGAGCTGATCGCGCACGCGCGCTCGCGGCTGGCGGGGTACAAGGTGCCGAAGCAGGTGGTCTTCCTCCCCGAGATCCCGCGCCTGGGCTCGGGGAAGCCGGACCGCCGCGCCCTGCAGGAGGCCGCCCCGTGAGCGCCGCCGTCGCCGCCCCGCACGCCAAGGGCTCCACGCTGCGCTCCACCCTGCGCTTCGTCGAGGCCGAGTTCGACGCCGCCACCGCCCGCGAGGTGCTGTCGCGCCTGGGCGAGGCCGAGCGCGCCCGCGTGGAGGCCGCCGCGCCCACCGACGAGGTGCCGATCGAGCTGCTGCGCGCGCTGTGGGACGCGGTGGAGGAGGTGGTCGGCGAGCGCGACCCGCGCTGGCCGGAGCGCTCGGGCGCCTTCTCCATCCAGTCCGGGGGCGTGGAGATGTACCGCGGCATCCTGCTCAAGAAGGAGCCGCTGGAGTTCCTCACCCAGCCGGTCTCCCTCTTCCAGCTCTACTACCGGCCGGGGAACATGGAGGTGGTGGAGGAGGAGGCGGGGCGCGCCGTGCTGCGCCTGGTGGGCTTCCCCGGCGACCCCGTCTTCTGCCGCCGGCAGACGGGCGGCCTGCTGCGCGCCATCGAGCTGGCCGGCGGCGTGCGCCCCTCCGTGCGCCACGTCCGCTGCTCCGTCGAGGGCGACGCCTTCTGCGAGTGGGAGCTGCGCTGGGAGCAGCCGCAGGGGTAAGTGTGGTTGGCCCAGCCAACCATTGATGTGAATGGAAGAAAGATGTCATCCTGAGGGCGCATGCACCTGACTTGCGATTGCGCAACAGGTTGTGCGCCCGAAGGATCTGCGGGCGGGGACTCGCGCGTCTGCCTGACTTACGCTCGAACCCGGCCCGTAGATCCTTCGTCGCCGCTCCGACATTCGCCCATTCCGCTGATTCCGCGCGGCGGCTCCTCAGGATGACAAATTGAGTTTGTAAGCCTGTAAACCCCTTCACCCCGCCAGAACCCCCACGTACAGACCCCGCCCCCTCGGCCCCTCCGCATCGTACTCCACGCGCAGGCCGCAATCCTCCAGCGCGGCCGTCAGCTGCTCGTGCGTGAAGAGACCCAGCTCGTGGCGCTCCTCGGCGCGGCGGATCTCGTCCGGGGTGCCGACCAGGTAGTGGAAGTCCAGCACCGAGACCCCATCTACGACCTGGGTCCGGTTCATTCGCACGATCTTCAGCTCGGGCTGGTCGACCGTGAGCATGTGGACTCTTCCGGGGATGAACACGCCCGGCCCGAACCACGGCTCGACGGCCAGTGCGCCGCCCGGCCGGACGTGCCGCGCCAGGTTCCCCACGGCCGCGCGCATCCCGCCTTCCGTACGCGTGTAGCCGATCGAGCTGCCCAGGCAGGCGACCACGTCGAAGCGCCGCCCCAGGTCGAAGGTGCGCATGTCGCCGTGGTGGAAGGCGGCGTCCGGGTGCTTGCGCCGGGCGACGGCGAGCAGCCCCTCGTCCAGGTCCAGCCCCTCCACGCGGTAGTGCGCCCGCAGGCCGCCGACGTGCCCGCCCGTTCCGCAGGCCACGTCCAGCAGCGCCCCCGCGCCGGGGCCGCCCGCGCGCACGACCAGCTCCCGCACGCGCTCGGCCTCGGCCGCGTAGTCCTTGAACGAATAGATGATGTCGTACAGCTCGGCGGTTTCACTGAACATCGTTCGCCCCCTGGTGATGGGATCCACCGGCCCGCCTCGTAGGCTGGCTCTTCACCCCGCCAGAATCCCCACGTACACCCCCCGCCCGGTCAGCCCCTCCGGATCGTGCTCCACGCGCAACCCGCACTCCTCCAGCGCGGCCAACGTCTGCTCGTGCGTGAAGAGCCCGATCTCGTGACGCTCGTGCGCACGGCGGATCTCGCCCGGCGTGCCGATCAGGTAGTGGAAGTCCAGCACCGAGACGCCGTCCACGATCTCGCTCCGGTTCATGCGCACCACCTTCAGCTCCGGCTGTTCCACCGCGATCATGTGGACCCTGCCGGGGAAGAACTGGCCGGGCGCGAACCAGGGCTCGACCACCAGCGCGCCGCCCGGGCGGAGGTGCCGCGCCAGGCTCGCCGTGGCCGCGCGCATCCCGTCCTCCGTGCGCGTGTAGCCGATGGAGCTGAAGAGGCAGGTGACCACGTCGAAGCGCCGCCCCAGGTCGAAGGTGCGCATGTCGCCGTGGTGGAAGACCACGTCCGGGTGCTTGCGCCGCGCGACGGCGAGCAGCCCCTCGTCCAGGTCCAGCCCCTCCACGCGGTAGTGCGCCCGCAGAGCGCCGACGTGCCCGCCCGTCCCGCAGGCCACGTCCAGCAGCGTCCCCGACCCAGGGCCGCCAGCGCGCACCACCAGCTCCCGCACGCGCCCGGCTTCGGCCGCGTAGTCCTTGAACGCATAGATGATGTCGTACAGGTCGGCGGTCTCGCTGAACATCGCTCGCACGTCGTGACAGGGGTGAAAAGAGAAGGGGGCCGCGGTGCGTCCCGCGGCCCCCGTGAGCGCTGCCCTCGCGGGCGCGTCAGGATGCGGGCGCGGGAACCGCCGCCGGGGCCGGGGGGGTGACGATGGCGGGGACGGCGACCGTGAATTCGCCCTGCGCCAGCGCGCGGATGTTCTCGGCCACGTCGGTGCTCTCCTTCGCGCGGATCAGCCGGACGACGAGCCCGTCGTTCAGGACGGCGTCGCCCAGCAGCGCCACCTCGTCGTCGCGGCAGGCCATGAGCGGCAGCTGCCGCGCGGGTGCGAGCGGCGCCAGCGCCTCGGCGAAGCTCCACGCCGCGGTGCGCGCGTCGTCCATCCCGAAGCCCACCAGCTTCAGGTCCAGCTTCGGCGTGAGGCTCGAGAGCTCCTTGAACTCGGGCGAGATCTCGTCGATCTCCTGCTCCACCACGGGCGTGAGCGCGGCCAGGACGGCGTTGATCCTGTCGAAGTCGCCCTCAAGCCCGGCCAGCTCGGCCCCCGGCGCGATGCGCGCGGCGGCGATCCCAAGGTCCAGCCCGATGTGCGCGTTCATCCCGATCAGCAGGTGCTGCAGGACGACGTAGTCGGGATTGAGCGCCGCCGTGAACGCCTTGAGCCACGAGCGGCTGGGGAGCTGCCCCGCCTGGTACGCATCGTACGCGGCGAGGTAGCGGTTGGCGAATTCCACGTCCAGCCGCTCCATGCGCGGCCCGTCGTCGAACTCGCCCTTCCGGATGCCTTCGCGCACGGCCAGCGTGACGCGGTTGTACAGCGCCGCGAAGTACCCCTTGCGGTCGCTGGTCGCGATGCTCTGCTCGATGATCGCCTCTAGCCGGGCGATCACTTCGTCGATGGTGCAAAGCATTTCTGGACTCCAATGTATTGACTTGCAAAACAGTACCATGTACGGATAGCAGATGGCGAACCGAAGCGCAAGGTAGACAGCCACAGTGTGCGAAGTAATCTGGTCATAGCGTTTATTTCAATTCTGCACGCAACAGCTCGCGGCCTTTGGTGATATGCCGTTGAACAGTGCGGGCAGAAATACCCTCCTGTTTTGCAATGTTTGAGATGGAATCCCCCAACACGAATCTTGACTGGAGAATGCGCCACGTCTGTGGGGCGAGAATCCTCGAGGCGATCTGGGATACTCTTTCGACTTCCTCGTCCAGCATAACTGCTGTTTCTTCTTCCGTCTCTGGGTCAAAGGAATAGCCGAGCTCCTCATCATCAAACTGATCAAGAGAAATGTCCGACGTCTGAGCACCTTGAGCCCGTGTCATCCGTCGCAACTCTTGAGAGAAAAATCGCGTACGTTGGACATCGTCCATCGACATGATTTGAGGAAGAAGACGCGACGCAGCCAGCGAAACAGCGGTTTCAGAGATAACATCATCCGCAGTCTTATATCCTGGTGTGGTTCCGCTACGGCGCACTATTTTAACAAAGAGCAACTGGTGACTGTATATCCATCCATAGAATTGAGCCAGCATATTGGTTTCATCATCAGCGCCTGAGCCAGCAGGTGCCCATAACGTTCCTAAAAAGACAGCATCATTGGTCAACGCGCCATCCATGTTTGCACCAGAGAGAATCGCTTCAGTAAAGTCGCATTTTTGCAAATCACAGGCTGCTAAAACCGCATAATGAAGATCAGCTTGTTCAAACCGAGCCTTCCGGAGACTGCTATTTGTGAAATCAACGTCACGGAATGAGCCCTTAGTGCAATTCGCGCCATTGAGGTTTGCGTGAATCAACTTTCCTCCATCTAGGATGGCGTGTGTTAGCGACGCATTTATCAGGTTAACTCCGTACATGCTAGCGCCCTCAAGTGAAACGTGGTCTAGACGAGCTCCCCCCAAGTTCATGAGATGTGGTAGCTCAATTATTGGCTGATCTGCGTCACGTTCATCGGCTACAATCCCATTTAGCATTTCGTGACGTTTAAGCCCATATAGAAGAAGAAGAGCGTTCTCAGAAACGCGGGGAGAGTAACCATACGTTACTACCCAAGACAGAAGTTCCTCAACCTCGTCTAATTTGAGCATGTGAGCTAAAAACCCTATGATTTCTGGCGAGAGAAGTCGCATGAAAAGAGCAGCATCTATTTCGCTGTGGTTTAACTTAGCGGCAACATCTCGGGCAACAAAATACTCCATATAGGATTTATGGGCAAAACCATAATTTCCTGTCTCCTCCCTTGTCAGGAAGCTGGCAGTCCGAATTTCGTTATCGATTTCAACGAATTGCTGCATATTCTCTATTTCGGAACCAAAAACAATTCTCAGATACTCGCCGAGTTGTGTATAATGAACTACTCGTGCGTCCTGATCCCATAGTCTAATTGCAAGTTCCGTCAGGAACGAGAGCTTGGCCGTTGGTGAGAGCACGTCGCGCCACTGATCTCGATGGACCCAGGCATCGGTGTAGACTGCATAGAGCGTAGCGGCATTGATTTCCGAACTTTGGAGCGATTCAATGGACTTGACAATCATTTCGAGTAGCATGGGTCGGTGAGAGAGTTCCATAAGATTATATGTCTCTCTGATCTTTCGGAGTGCTTCGCGACCGGTTTTCGGACGCGCACGCAACACGTATTCCTCAATTTGCGAGACTGTAAAGGGCCGAAGATAAGCAATTTTGAAGCCTTTTCTGGCAATTAGATCCCAATAGAGATCGCGTGCCAAGTCGGATCCGTATCGTTGGCCTCCGCCTAGTATAACTTCTTCCTCTTCGGTCCTGCTTTTGAAGTAATGCGTGCGACAAGTCAGCATTACTTTAGCTCTGTTCTTCACGCACCGTGCTAGTTCATGGAAGTTCCGTTGTGTAACGTTGGGTGTTACCCGGGCTGCCATCTCATCAAACCCATCAAGCAGCAAGACGATATTACCTTGGGATAAAGAATGAAGAAAAATTTCAAAAGACACTCTTGGAAGACCACAGTTAAATAAATGCGTTACGATGAGTCCTTCGAGACTAAACTGCCGATCCGCATTTCGTAAATCGATCAACACTGGTAATGGATTTTCAAATGGACTTTCCAGAAATGCCTTGGCCAACCGGTAGGCGGTCATTCTCGTTAGGAAGGACTTCCCGGTTCCGACATCCCCTAGTAACGTAAGCTGATTCCATTCACTATCTTTCAACCATTCGTTGATTACAGTCCAGCTAGCTTGCGCCTCACCGTCAATCGCGGTTCCGATATGAGGCTCTATGTACAGCTCCATTGGATATTGTCGATTCGCTTCGCACTCTCTGATTAAGTTGTTAGCGTATGCGTAGCCATCAATCAATTGTGCGGCTAAGTCCTTAAAGAGGGTTAATTGAATTCCCTCAGCTGCGGCATGTGCAGCAACGGCATCAGTGAAAGAAGCTCCGCTAACGATAGTGCCTTGTGCTGCCGGATAATCGCGGCGCACGAGCCTAAGCCGAGTCGAAAAGGCGTCGATGTGATCCGCTTTTACCTCACCTAATTTGCATTCTATAGCGCGGTGCACCGTTAGGTCGCCGAAGCGACCTGTAAGGAACAGATCGATCTGTCTTCCAGAGAACAGTCTTCCGTGCTCAACCTCGTAATTCAGTAGCCGGTAAACTTCGGCCACCCTCTCTTCGAAGGAAATCCCCGCTTGGTTATCGAGGCGACCCTGCAAAACTTTGTCTGGATTCTTCATGAGGCCTTTGGATTCTTCGAAGTGAACCGTTTCAGAAATGTTAAGCAGCGATTTCTACAAACGCCACCCGTCACGACACCTCCAGCATCGTCAGGATGGTCTCGAGCGAATCCGCGTCCTCCGGCTTCTTGTCAGTGCGCCAGCGGAGCATGCGGGGGAAGCGCACGGCCACGCCCGAGCGGTGGCGGGGGGAGCGCTGGATGCCCTCGAAGCCCAGCTCGAACACCAGCTCCGGCTTCACGGCGCGCACGGGGCCGAAGCGCTGGACGGTGTTGCGGCGGACGAACGAGTCCACGCGGCGGATCTCCTCGTCGGTGAGGCCGCTGTACGCCTTGGCGAAGGGGACCAGCTCGCCGTCCTTCCACACGGCGAAGGTGTAGTCGGTGTAGAGCGAGGCGCGCCGGCCGTGGCCGCGCTGCGCGTAGATCAGCACCGCGTCCACGCTGAACGGCTCCACCTTCCACTTCCACCAGTCCCCCCGCCGCCGCCCCACCCGGTACGGCGACTCCAGCCGCTTGAGCATCAGCCCCTCGGCCTGCACGGCCCGCGCGCCGCGGTAGGCCTCGCGCACCGCGTCCCAGTCGCCCGCCTCCACCACCGGCGAGGGGAGGAAGCGCCCCGCCGTCGGCACGCGCGCGAGCAGCTCCTCCAGCCGCGCGCGGCGCCAGGCGAGCGGCCGCTCGCGCACGTCCTCGCCGACCCACTCCAGCAGGTCGTAGGCGAGGAGGACCACGGGGACCTCGGCCAGGATCTTCGGCCCCAGCACCTTGCGCCCGATGCGCCGCTGCAGCTGCGCGAAGGGGAGCGGCCGGCCCTCGCGCCAGGGCATGACCTCGCCGTCCAGCACGGTGCCGTCCGGCAGCAGCGAGGCCGCGGCCGCCAGCTCGGGGAAGCGCTCGGTGATCAGCTCCTCGCCGCGCGACCAGACGAAGGTGGAGCCCGCGCGGCGGATCACCTGCGCGCGGATGCCGTCCCACTTCCACTCCACCTGCCACTCGCGCGCGTCGCCGAGCGCGTCCGGCTCCTCCTCCAGCGGGTAGGCCAGGAAGAAGGGGTAGGGCCGGCTCACGTCGGCGTCCCGCGTCTCGGCGCTCAGCAGGCGGGCGAAGAACTCGGGGCCGGGCTCCCACGCGCCCATCAGCCGGTGCGCGATCGCCGCCTCGTCCACCCCGCTCACCCGGGCCAGGGCGCGCACCACCAGGTTCTGCGAGACGCCCACGCGGAAGCTGCCGGTGATCAGCTTGTTCCAGACGTACGCCTGCGGCCCGTCCAGCTCGGCCCAGGCGCCGAGCACCTCGCGCCGCTGCGTCTCCTCGTCCTCCCCGCGCAGCGACAGCAGGCGCGCCACCCACTCGCGCAGCGGCAGGTCGCTGGAGGCGCCGGAGGGGGGCAGCAGCAGCGAGATCGCCTCCGCCAGGTCGCCCACCGCCTCGTAGCACTCGCCGAAGAGCCACTCCGGCACCCCCGTGGCCTCCATCGCCCACACGGCCAGCTTGCGCCCGCCCACCAGCCGCTTCGGCCGCCGCCCGATCAGGAAGTGCACCGCCCACGCCGCGTCCTCCGGCGGCACCGACGCGAAGTAGCGGGCGAGCGCGTCGACCTTCTCGCCCGTCTTGGTCGTCTCGTCGAGGGCCGCGTACAGCCCGGCGAACGCCTTCACGTCAGGAGACAGGGGATAGGGAACAGGGGACAGCCGGCGACGACTTTCGCCAGCGGAGCGGCAGTCCTCTAGGCCGCTGGAGCAACGGAGATCGGGGATGCAGCGTCGTCGGCATCTGTGCCGCTGCCGCGCCCGGTCCACCCGCCAGGGTGAGAAGATTCTTCGGCCCTGCGGCGGTCGGAGCTGAGGCAGGCCTGGAGTGGCCGGGCCTCAGAATGACGGCGTTGCCGATTCTCTGAAACAAGTAGTTGGCGATGCCAATTACCAGCTCGTCAGATCGCTCGGCGCGCTGACCTTGACGTGGGAGTCCGCGCAGGCGGACTTCGTGTGGTTGTTGCAGCGAATTCATTCGCCCCCACCCTCCTCCACCGCGGCTTGGTCCGGCGCCACCTCCACGTCGCTGCTGTCTTCTTCCCCCTCCCAGCGGCTGGCGACGGCGAGCGCTTCCAGGCCGTGCTCGCGCAGCCAGCGCACCACGGGCTCGCGGTAGCCGTGCGTCACCCACACGCACCCGGCGCCCGTGGCCTCGATGGCGGCCAGCAGCGAGGGCCAGTCCACGTGGTCGGAGAGCACGAAGCCGCGGTCCACCGAGCGGCGGCGGCGCTGGCCCCGCACGCGCATCCACCCCGAGGCGAACGCCGTCGACACCGCGCCGAAGCGGCGCATCCAGGGCGTGCCGTGCGCGGAGGGCGGCGCCAGGATCAGCGCGCGGCTCCAGTCGTGGCCGCGCCCCGGCGCGCCCGCGTACTCGGTGGGCGGGAGCGCGACGCCGGTCTCTCGGTAGTCGCGCGTGAGCCGGGCCACGGCGCCGTGCTCGAAGATCGGGCCGATGGAGGGGTCCACCCCCGCCAGCAGCCGCTGCGCCTTCCCCAGCGCGTAGCCGTAGAGGAGCGACGCGCGCCCCGCCTCCTGGTTGGCGCGCCACCACGCGTCGATCTGCGCGAAGACCTCGGCCTGCGGCGCCCAGCGGTAGATCGGCAGGCCGAAGGTGGACTCGGTGACGAAGGTGTGGCAGCGCACCGGCTCAAAGGGCGTGCAGGTGGGGTCGGGCTCCGTCTTGTAGTCGCCCGAGACCACCCACACCTCGCCGCGGTGCTCCACGCGCACCTGCGCCGAACCCAGGATGTGCCCCGCCGGGTGCAGCGAGATCCGCACGCCGTTCACGTCCACGCCCTCGCCCCAGTCGACGGAGCGGATGCCGGCGTCGGCGCCCAGGCGGGTGCGCAGCACGCGCTCGCCCTCGCGCGCGCCCAGGTAGCGGCGGCACCCCCAGCGCGCGTGGTCGCCGTGGCCGTGCGTGATCACCGCCGCGTCCACGGGGAGCCACGGGTCCACGTGGAAGTCGCCCGCCTCGCAGTACAGCCCGCGCTCGGTCACCCGCAGCAGCATCGGTCGGGATCGGCTCCGTTCAGGGGTGGATGCGCCGTCATCCCGTAGGGGCGAGGCATGCCTCGCGCGGCAGGTGCCAGTCCCATGCGCGAGAGGCGGCTACTGGCGCCGGGACCGCCTATCCTCGGACTCGCAGGCTCGCCCCTACGGCCGGACGCGGGTCTTGGTGCATTCGGCAGGCCTCGTCCTACGATGACGAAAGCGCGCGGAAGCCTGCGACAGGCTCCCGCGCGCTCCATCTTCTTCCCGAAAGAAAGAATCAGACGCCCACGGCGGCGGGCTCTTCGGCGGCCAGGAGGGCCGAGAGCTTCTCCAGGTGCTGAGGTGTGCAGTAGAGGCGGATCTCGCCGCGCTCTCCGGCGCGGACTCGGGGGCGGGTGAAGCAGACGACGCGGCGGGAGCTGCAGAGGTTGTCGAGGGCGCGGGCGGCGCGGGCGGTGTCGGGCATCCGGTCCTTGCTGCGGCGCCACCCCAGGTGCATCGCCACGGCTTCGGCGCTCACGGCGTCGTGGATGGTGGGGTTGAAGGCGTCTTCGTCGAGCGTCTCGATCACCAGCTCGCGGTCGCGCAAGTACCGGTAGGCCTTGTCGGCGTCGCGGGCGCACCCTTCGCCGTTGGGAACCTCGGAGGAGTTCATCCCCACCAGGTCGCAGCACTCGCTGCCGATGGCGTTGGCCTCGTCGCCTTCCTTCCACTGCTCCAGCGCCAGCTCCTCGGCCGCTTTCCGGTTGGGCGCGTCGACCGCGTACCGCACCGTCTGCTTGAAGGTGATCTCGACCTCGAAACGCTTCGACATCTCGCGACTCCCTGGCTTTGCTGCGCTGGACGCGCCCCGCCGGCGTGCGGAGCGCTTCGTGTGGGGGTGGATCATTGATCCCGGAAAAACGGCGCCGGAGCAAACGCCAGTTTCGTGCTAGCGCCCTCCCGGTGCCGACGCGCCTTGATAAGTAACTGAATTCTGTGGGAAGGGGGAGCCGGTCGTCAACTGCTACGTTGCTGCTACGGAAGATCTTCGGGAAAACGGCCGGCGTACGCGGCGCGGCGACGGGCAGGCAGGGAGCGGAGGACGACGCACGGCGGCGGCCGAGCCACTGCGGCCCGTGGTAGCACCCCACCACGCCCGCAGCGCACGGGAATCTGGTGCGACCCGGGCCCGGACACACATCTTGCAAGGCCCCTGCACCGGACGCCCGCCAGGAGGACCGATGCACGCTTTCCAGTCCCGCCCCACCGAGCCGGCACGCGCTCCCGCTCCCTCCGCCGCCCGCCGCGCCCCCGCGCAGGTGCACGGCAGACCGTCGATCCCGCTGCGCCCGGCGACGGACGCGGCGGCGCCCCCGCGCGACTGGTACTTCGCGCCGCTCCCGCTGCAGACCCGGCTGGCCGTGGGGCGCGCCGACGACCCGGCCGAGCGCGCCGCCGACCAGGCGGCCGAGACGGTGATGGGGACGCCGGGCGCCGCGGGCGGGACGCTCCGCCGCAAGTGCGCCTGCGGCGGCGACGCGGGGGCGGGCGGGGAGTGCGCGGCGTGCCGCGCGCGCCGGCTGGAGCTGCAGCGCCTCTCCGCCGGCCCCGCGCCGGCCGCGCGGGCGGCGCCCCCGGCGGTGCACCGGGCGCTGGCCGCGCCGGGCCGGCCGCTGGAGGGGGGCGACCGCGCGTTCATGGAGACGCGCTTCGGGCGCGACTTCGGCGCGGTGCGCGTGCACGACGACGCCCCGGCGGCCGAGTCGGCGCGCGCGGTGAACGCGCTGGCCTACACGGTGGGGCGCGACGTGGTGTTCGGCGCGGGACGCTACGCGCCGGGAACGGCGGAGGGGCGCCGGCTCCTGGCCCACGAGCTGGCCCACGTGGTCCAGCAGGGCGGCTCCCCCGGCGCGGCCCTCCAGCGCGCCGTGGACCCGGCGGCGGAGGAAACCGCGGAAGCGGCCCCCGCCGAGCCCGCCGCGGCCCCGGCCGCCGCGGCGCCGGACGCCGGGGCCGAGCCACCGGCGGAGGGGATCGAGAAGGGCGGCGGCTGCGGAGGCACCATCGGCGTGCCGCGGCTGCCGATCAGCAACCTCTATCCCCCGGTCCTGTTCTTCATCAGGTCGCCGTGCACCCGGATCCGGGTGACGCTGACCGCGCGCTGGATGGGCGGCGGGTGCGAGGGCGCGGGTCCGTACCCGGTCAGCGTGGACGACCAGGCTCCGATCAAGCAGTTCCCGGCGGGGGCACAGGGGATCGCGGAGGAGTGCCCCGGGACTCCCGAGCAGACCTCCACCCAGACCTTCACGAACATCCCTGCGGGGAGGCATCACCTCTACATCCGTACCGGCGGCGGGAACGTGGGCCGGCTCGACGTCCGCGGCCACGGCGTGGTGAGCTGAGCCTCGCCACGCCTGGCGAGAGATGAGAACGACCCTCCCCAGGCAGCCGGGGAGGGTCGTTCGCGCTCGTGATCGGGGCGGAACCGGGAGGCTACCCCATCGGGTGGCGGTGGGCGGCGGAGTAGCGGCCGGTGGCGTGGTGCTCCAGCTGGCGCTCGATGTCGGTGAGCAGCGAGCTGGCGCCGAAGCGGAAGCGGTCGGGCTGCACCCAGCGCGTCCCCAGCTCCTCCTTCATCATCAGCATCCAGACCAGGGCGTCCTTGGCGGCGCGGATGCCGCCCGCGGGCTTGAGCCCCACCTCGTGCCCCGTGCGCTCGCGGTACTCGCGGATGCAGCGCGCCATCACCAGCCCCACGGGGAGCTCGGCGTTGCGGCTCTCCTTCCCCGTGGAGGTCTTGATGAAGTCGGCGCCGGCCATCATGCACACCAGCGACGCGCGCGCCACGTTGCGCAGCGTGGCCAGCTCGCCCGTGGCCAGGATCGTCTTCAGGTGCGCCGGGCCGCACGCCTCGCGGAAGGCGCGCACCTCGTCGTAGAGCGCCTCCCACTGCGCGGTGAGCACCAGCTCGCGGGTGATCACCACGTCGATCTCCCCGGCGCCGGCGTCGACCGAGGCGTGGATCTCCTCCACCCGCTGGCGGAACGGCGAGAGCCCGGCGGGGAAGCCGGTCGACACCGCGGCCACGGGGATGCCGGAGCCGGCCAGCGCCTCGACGGCCACCTCCACGAAGCGGTGGTAGACACAGACGGCGGCGCAGCGCACCGGGAGGTCCGCCGCGCCCAGCGCCTCCAGCACGTCGTCGCGCACGGGCTGGCGGGCCTTGGCGCAGAGGCGGCGCACGGTGCCGGCGGTGTCGTCGCCCGAGAGCGTGGTGAGGTCCATCAGGGTGACGGCCTTCAGCAGCCAGGCCGCCTGCCACTCCTTCTTGACCGTGCGCCGGGTGCCGACGGTGGCCGCGCGCCGCTCGATGGCGCTGCGGTTGGCCCGCGCCTGCGCCACCCAGTCCAGGTCGAGCGGGGTGCCGGGGTTGCGGTCTTCGTGCAGGGGCTCGGGCTCGGCGGGCGCGCCCGCCGGGACCGCCCGGAGCTGGTTGGGAGCCGTGGTCGCCATGGTGGCCTGTCGGGGAATCGGTGCCGCGCGCGGGAAGCGGGCCTCGCCCCCGCGGGCCGAACAAGATACGCCCCGCGCCCGGCGCCGCCAATCCCGTACCGCGGGAGGTGAGGGGACAGAGGACAGGGGACTGGGGACTGGGGACAGGGGACAGGGGACAGGGGGACAGGGGACAGGGGGACAGGGGGACAGGGGACAGCCTGCAACTCCCGGGCACTCGCGCACTCACGCACTCACGCACTTTCGCACTTTCCACGGAACACGGAACCTGTCGGAATGGATGATCCCATTGACAGCAACGGCGTTGCGTAGCAGCTTTACTCTCCAGCCTCGCGCCGCCCACCACCCCGGGCGGCCCGTTCGCCCCCCGTCGTTCTGTCACCCCGCACGGGTTGAACCCCTCCCCTCACCTCTCAGACCGGGAAGAACTGCCATGAAGCGCATCGTGCTCTCCGCCGCCTGTCTGGCCGTCGTCGTCTCCACCGCCGCCTTCGCCACCCAGGACGAGTGGGTGCGCCAGGTCCGCCGCCAACTGGTGGGGTACGGCGAGCAGCTCGCCAACCGCGGCTACGAGCTGACGCACAACATCTACACCGGCTCGCTCGACGAGGGCGAGACCGCCGACGTGACGATGCGGCTGGAGCTGGGCACCCAGTACGCCGTCATGGGCGTGTGCGACAACGACTGCAGCGACCTCGACCTGACGCTGTACGACGCCGCCGGCAACCAGATCGACCAGGACATCGCGGCGGACGACTACCCGCTGGTGGAGGTGACGCCGCGCCGCACGGCCACCTTCCGCGTGCGCGTGACCATGGCCGACTGCTCGGCCGAGCCCTGCCGCTACGGCCTCGGCACCTTCGGCAAGTAAGCCGCCCCGCGCGGCCGGCGCCGACGAAGCGGAAGGACCCTCTCCCGGCACGCCCGGGAGAGGGTCCTTCGCTTTGCGGCGGGCCTCCCATACAAAATCTCCAGGGATAGTTCTGGATGGATTCTGATCCCTCCGGCGAACGGCGAAAGCCTCACACGGAGTTAACGGAGTCAACAGAGAACCCCGCAGTCCTCTGTTAACTCCGTTTCCTCCGTGTGAGACATTCGGTTATGGATCTCGATCCCGAACGAACGATCCTCTGCAAATGGTATCATCTGCTGCGTTGCACACGATGAAACCCGGTGCGGGAGGCGGTTGAAGCCTCGCGGGTTCTGCAAGGCTTTCCGTGGTTCCAGCGAGTGTCTTCCGGCACTCGCGCCGCCGCCGCCCGGTGATCCCCCCGAGCCACTCCCCTGAAGACTTCCTGTAACGCCCGCCGCCGCCTCTCCGGAATCGCCCCCGCGGCCCTCCCGGTTCGCGACCGACTGTGGAGCACTTGTACGGATTGTGCACGCTCTGCTACCCTCATACCCCAGCCGACAGCTATCCAGCGGAACACGCCGATGACCGCCCCTATGTAGCCACCGGCAGAACTTGTTCACTTCGTCCAATTGCGGGCCGAATGTACTTGAATTATCGTGTGTTTTTGGCCTTGATGTGCTGCACAGGAACGTCCCCCTGGAGAGCCCGATGAGCGACCCCCGAGACGAGAGCAACCGCCGTTCTCCCCGCCGCTGGGTGGTCCCCCCCCCGCTCATGCAGCACGACGAGCCGTTCGACGGCTGGCACGTGGTCGACGAGCTGCGCACCGGGCTGGGCGTGGTGCTCTGGCAGACGCTGCGCGACGTGGAGATGTGGGCGGCCTCCGCGCCCGAGGCGCGGGCGCGGCTCTTCGCCTACGGCACGCTGGGGCGCCGGCGCGAGTGGATCCAGTCCGTCGGCGCGCCGAAGCCGCTCAGGGAGCCGCTGGAGACGCTCACCCGGGTGCTCGACGCCCGCCATCCGCCCGACCCCGAGGAGATCACCGCGGCGGCCACCGCCGTCTCGCGCTGGGCCGCGGAGAGCGGGCTGCCGCGGGTGGCGCTGGCCCTGGCGCAGACGGCGGCGCTCGCCTCGCCCGAGCGGGCCGACGCGGCGTACCTGGTGGGGCTCCTGGCCCGGCGGAGCGCGCAGTACCGGCGGGCGGAGACCTGGTTCCGGCGCGCGCTGGCGCTGGGCCGCCGCACGCGCGACTGGAACGACTACGGGCTCGCCTGCATCGGGCTCGGCGTCCTGTACCGCCAGCGCGGCGACTACCCGGCCGCGCGCACCTGGTTCTACAAGGCGCTCCGGGTGGCGCGGCGGAACGGGCTGTGGTCGGTGCGCCCGATGGCGCTGCACGACCTGTTCTGCGTGGCCGCCAACGGCGCGCAGGTGGAGGAGGCCGAGACCTGGGCGCGCCGCGCCTTCCGGGCCTACGGGCGCCGGCACCCGCGGCTGGTGGTCCTGGCGCACGACGTCGCGCGCTTCTGGCTGCTGCGGGGGAAGTACGCCGACGCGCTCAGGGTCTTCCGGGCGGCGCTGCCGCACATCACGCGGCTGGCGGAGCGGCGGCTGGCGGTGTCGAACCTGGCCCGGGCCGCCGCGGGGCTCGGCGACCGCATGACCTTCGCGGAGATGTGGTCCGACACCTGGCGCCTGGTGGACGACTACGAGGACACCGAGAGCGTCCCCGAGGCGCTGATCACCCTGGCCCAGGGCGCGGCGGCGCTGGGCGACCCCGACCGGGGGCAGCTCGCCGCCAGCCACGCGCTCAAGGTGGCCATCCAGCGCAACGAGGCGGAGCAGCGGCTCGCGGCCGAAGACCTGCTGGAGTCGCTGCGCCGCACCCGCGTGGCGCCGGCCCCGCGGCTCCCGGCCCCGGCCGGGCCGGAGCCCGAGATCCACCCGTTCGCGGCCGACCTGGTGGAGGCGCTCACGCTGGACTACGCGGAGTTCTAGGCGGCCCGGAGGGGAGGCGGGGGCCGCCCGGCCGTTCCGGGCAGCCTCCGCCGCGCGGGAAGCGGCTCAGCCGCCGGACCCGATGAAGCCGCCGCGGGTGCCGTTCTGGGTGGTGTCGGTCTGCACCGTGGTGGTCGTCGTCGTGCCCCCGCTCTCCTCCTGCGTGGTGGCGGTGCCGCCGCCGGTGCGGCCGCCGCCGGAGGTCCCCGCCCCGCCGCTGGAGAAGCGCGCCTGCAGGCCGGCGTCGCTGGCGGTGGGGCCGGCGCCGCCGCCGCACGCGGAGAGGGCGAACAGGGCGAGCGCGGTGGGGACGATTCGCTTGCGAGACATGGGATGCTCCTTGGTTTGAAGGCGATGCGGCGGGACCGCTGTCCCGCCCGCTCCAACCTAGGGGCGTCATGTTCACTTCGTACACTTTCGTCCCGTCAGATTGCGCTCTCTTCCTGTCAACGTGCGTACATCCGGATGGCCGGAAACGCACGCTCCGCCGCCGGAACGGTGCCTGTCCGCCCCCATTGCATCACCTGGCGAACGCTCCGCCTCCGCGATGTCGCGTCGACTCTCCGCCCGCTCCCGCCGGGTCCGCCCTTGCGGCCGCGTCCCGGATCGGCTCACGTGTCGGGCCTTCGCCCGCCCGATCCCGGTCCCGATCCGCCGCCGGAGCGCCGCCGTGCCGTTCTCCCCGCCCCGCCCGCTGGTCCTCGGCCACCGCGGCGCCCCCGCCGGGGCGCCGGAGAACACCCTGGCCGCCTTCCGCCTGGCGCTGGAGCAGGGCGCCGACGGCGTGGAGCTCGACGTGCAGCCCTCGGCCGACGGCGTCCCCGTGGTCATCCACGACGATACGCTCCACCGCACGACCGACTCGGCCGGCGCGGTCGCCGCGCTGCCGTGGGAGCGGATCGCCCGCGCTCGCTCGCGCGGGGAGCCGGTGCCGCGGCTGGAGGAGGTGGCGGAGTGGGCGGCCGCGGCGGGCGCCTGGCTCAACGTGGAGCTCAAGCGCGCGGGCGCCGAGGCCGCGTCGCTCGCGGTGATCGGGGAGGCGGGGCTGCTGGAGAGGACGGTCTTCTCCTCCTTCCTCCCCGAGGTGGTGGCCGAGGTGGGCCGGCTGGAGCGGCGCGCCGCGCGCTATTTCCTCACCGAGCGCTGGGACGACCCCGTGCGGCGCGTGGTGCGCGGGCTGGGCGCGCACGGCGTCTGCCTCAAGCACCCGCTCGCCACGGCGCCGGTCCTGGCCGAGCTGCGCGCCGCCGGCCTCCCCGCCGTGGTGTGGACGGTGGACCGGCCGGCCCGCGTCCGCGAGCTGCTCCGGGCCGGCGTCCAGGCGCTCATCACCAACCACCCCGCCCGCGGCGCCGCCATCCTGCGCGAGGTCGTCTCACCCCCCGGCCCCTGAACTGCCTGGAACTCACACAGAGACACGGAGAAACAGAGGACCGGCAAATACATCACACGGAGTCAACGGAGTTATCGGAGAACGGCAAAGGCAGAACTCGTCCCTGGCCGTGGTTTTTCTCCGTGTCTCTGTGCCTCCGTGTGAGAAAGGCGGTTGCCGTTAATCGGTCGAGGCTTAGCCCTGGCGCGGCGCTTGCCGGCTCAGCCGGGCTTGCGCGCGCACCGGGCGCGCGCAGGGCACCCGAGCCGGGCCGGACCATGACCGTGCTGACGCTTGCCGCCGCGCTCCTCGTGCACACGGGCGCGGCTTCTTCCACCGCGCGCGCCGCCGTGCTCCAGGACACGGTGCCGCGCCCGCGCGCCGACACCATCTACCTCGGCCGGCGCGACACCGCGCGGGCCGCCCCCCGCGACACCGCGCGCGGGCAGCCCCCCGCGCCTCCCGCGCGCCGCGACACCGTGCCCCGGCCCCGGCGCGACACGCTGTACATCGGCCGCATGCCGCCCGCGCGCGCCGACACCGCCCCTCCGGCCGCGCTCACCGACAGCGCCGCCGCCATCTTCGACGCGCCCGCCACGCGCGCCCTGGTGGAGCGGGTGATCCGCGCCGGCGTCACCGTCCCCGCGGGGCTCACCGACTACCGGGCCACCCTGCACTCGGCCGTCTACCTGTCGCTGCGCGCCGACAGCGCGCAGGGCGGCGAGCTGCCGGTGACGGTGGACGAGTTCGCGGGCCAGGTGCAGTGGGAGCGCGGCGGCGGGCTGCTGCAGACGGTGCGCGGGCACCGGGTGCGGATGCTGACGCCCGCGCCGTACACGGTGGGCACCATGCTCGAGGCGCCCTGGGTGGTGCCCCACCTCTACGGCAACACCATCGACGTCTTCACCCTCTCGGCCACCCCCGGCGCGCGCGCCCGCGTCTCGCGCGCCGTGCACCCCTTCTCGTGGCGGGGGATCGACTTCTACCGCTACACCTCGGGCGACACGGTGCGGGTGCGCACCCGCGAGGGCGTCACCGCGCTGGTGCCCGTCGAGGTGCGGCCGCGCGTGGCCGGCACCGAGCGCGAGCAGACGGTGGCCGGCACCTTCTGGGTCGACCTGGACCGCGCGGCGATCGCCCGGGCGCGCTTCGGCTTCACCGAGCGCGAGGGGCGCCTGGTGACGCTGGCCGAGACCGGCGTGTTCTTCGAGATGGAGAACGGGCTGGTGGAGGGGCGCTACTGGCTGCCGTACCGCCAGCGGCGCGAGCTGCAGATCTCCTCGCCGCTCTTCGGCGGGGCGGCGGCGATCCGCATCGTCACCGCGCTGTCGGACTTCGACCTGAACACCGGGTGGCGGCCCGAGCAGCCCGGCGCCCGCATCACCCGCGCGCTGGTCCCGGGCGACAGCGTCTTCCAGGGGTTCGCGCAGGCGGTGGGCGAGCCCGCCGCCGAGGCCGACATCGCCGACTTCGCCGACCTGGCGGCCGCCGTGGCGCCCCCCGCCCCCGACGCCGGGCCGCTGCGCCTGTCGCTGCGCTACGAGCGCGGCGACCACCTCTTCCGCTACAACCGGGTGGAGGGCGCCTATCTGGGGCTGGGGATGCGCCTGCAGCCGCGCGACCCCGACCGGCGCACCTGGAACGTGTACGGCACCGCCGGCTACGCGTTTTCCGAGGGCGCCGTGCGCGGCGAGCTCTCGGCCCGCTACGCGCCGCGGCCGGCCTTCCCCGGGGCGCCGCAGTGGATCGCGGCCGCCACCGGCTACCGGCGGCTCCTGTGGATGCAGCCCTTCCGCCCCTCGCTCTCGTGGGACCTGGGGTACTCGCTGGGCGCCGCGCTGGCCGGCTACGACGTGCGCGACTACTACGACGCCGCGGGGGGCGAGCTGCAGGTCACCCGCCGCGCGGGGCGCTTCCTGGCGCGCCTGGGAGGCCGCTGGGAGCGGCACGACTCGGTGGGCGTGAACACCGGGAGCACCCTGTTCGGCACCAGCGCCAACGACTTCCCCCTCGTGGCCCCGGCCGAGCCGGGGACGCACGCGGCGGTGGAGGGCGAGCTGGGGTGGGGGCGCGGCTCGGGCGCCTTCTCGATCGGCAACTCGCTGGTGGCCTCGCTGCGCGGGCAGGTGGGCTTCGGCGACTTCCGCGTCCAGCAGCTCACCGGGCTCCTCTCCTTCCGCCGCACCGGGCGCTACGTGAGCCTGCTGGGGCGGGGCGACGGGGGCGTGGTGATGGGGGCCGCGCCGCCGCAGTTCCTCTACCGCTTCGGCGGGGTGGAGGGGCTGCGCGGCTACGACCGCAACGAGTTCGGGGGATCGACGGCGCTGCTCGGGCGGGGGCGGCTGCTGCTGCACCTGCCGCCGTACGGCAACCAGCCGCTCCTGCGCTCGGGGTTCTTCGTGGTCCCGCCCCTGCGCCCGGCCATCGCGCTCTCGGCGGACGCGGGGTGGAGCGAGGTGAGCGACGAGTCGGCGCCGGCGCTCCTCCTGCTCGGCTCCAGCGTGACCGACGGCGTGCGCTGGTCGTACGGCGCGGGCCTGAGCTTCTTCGAGGACGCCGTGGCGGTGGAGTACGTCTGGCCGGGCGACGGCGGCGAGGGGCGCTGGTACGTGGGCTTCACGAGCTGGTTCTGAGCGCGCGGGGCCCTCTCCCCCGCGCGGCCCCGGTCGTTCGTTCCTCACGACCAGGGGCCGCGCTCCCCTCTCCCAGACTGCGGGAGAGGGGGAAACACCTCGGCGCTGCGCGCGACGAAACCCGCATGAGGGATGCGCGCCCGGAGGGCCGGGACACGGGCGCGCCGGGGGTTTGGCACGACCGGGGCCCGGCGCCGTTGGGCCACGTTGTTTGTGGCCCTACGGCGCGCGCAGCCCGGCCCGGAGCGCAGCGGAGGGACATGCCCAGGACTGCAGTGCGTTAGTGCGTTAGTGCGAAAACGGCAGCACGGAGCGGACTCCGCCGTTGCCACCACCGCACGCGGTCCCGACCTTGCAAGCCGGGGGCGGCGCGCGCCGCGCGAAGACCCAACACGCAGACCGGAGCCGGAGATGTCGTCGCTGAACCGCCCCCTCGCGGGGCCCTCGATGGTGTTCGACCTCGCCGCCCAGCTCGCCGAGCTGCGCCGCGAGGAGGCGTACCGCCGCAGCGGCCGCGCGGGGCGGACGCTGGCCAAGTCGGGCCGCTTCCGCCTGGTGCTGCTGGCGGTGGGCTCGGGCGTGCAGATCGGCACGCACCAGGCCGACAGCCCCATGACGCTGCAGGTGCTGGAGGGCGGCCTGCACTACCGCGACGAGGGCGGCCAGTACGAGCTGAAGCAGGGCGACCTCCTCTTCTTCGGCCCCGGCAACGCCGAGGACATCCGCTCCACGGGCGATAGCGCGCTCCTGCTCACCATCTCCGCGGTCGGCGACGACTTCCGCCCCGAGGAGTCCGACGCCTCCGCCGCTGGCTCCGGCTTCTAGCCTTCGCCGCCGAGGGCGCGGGACGTCACCCGGTCCGCACCGCTCCGGCGCCGCCCGCGAAGTACCCTCTCCCGCAGTCGGGAGAGGGTGGCGACGCGGTAGCGGCGCCGGGTGAGGGCCCCGCCTTGCGCCGCCCCGCGCCCGGAAGTAGTGTTTCGAAGCGGCTTTCCGGCCGCCCTCCCCGTCAATCCCCGTACTCCGTCCACCGCGGACGCCCGATCCCGTTCCCGCCGGAGCCCCCGTGAAGCCCCAGCGCCACGCCGTGATCCTCGAGCTCGTCCGCGACAGCCGCATCTCGTCGCAGGAGGTGCTGCGCGAGCGGCTGGCCGAGCGGGGCATCGAGGTGGCGCAGGCCACGCTCTCGCGCGACATCCGCGAGCTGGGGCTGGTGAAGGTCCCCGACGAGAACGGCGGCTCCGTCTACCAGGTCCCCCCCGGCGTCACCGACCCCACGCCCACCCTCACCCGGCTGATGCCCTCGCTGTACGTGGGCGCCGACGGCGTGGGAAACCTGCTGGTGGTGAAGACGCTGGTGGGCGGCGCGCAGACCATCGCCGTGGGGATCGACTGGGAGGAGTGGCCCGAGGTGGTGGGCACCATCGCCGGCGACGACACCGTGCTCATCATCCTGCGCAGCGACGCGTACCGCGAAGACATCGTCCGCCGCCTGGAAGACCTCGCTGGCATCGAGCCCCCCGGCCGCTGACGGTGACCCCGGGCGCGGTGTCCGGCTCGGAAAACGCACTCACGCACTTCCGCACTCACGCACTAAAAAACGCCCGGCGATCCGCTCGCCGGGCGTTTCCGTGACCGGTGTTTGCCCGCACCAACGCGGACGGCCGTCCCCCGCTCAGCGGGTGCGCAGGGGGAGCAGGTCCCCGTGCAGGCGCTCGATCTCGGCGGTCTCCACGCCGTACATCCGGGCCACGTAGGCCACCGTGACCCCGTCGTCGCGCAGGTCGCGCAGGCGGTCGGCCGCCAGGCGGCGGACGAGCTGCTCCCGCGCCTCGCGCCCGGCGTCGTCCACCGGGAGCGGAAGGATGCGCGTGCCGGTGGAGGGCATCGGGGATTCAAGCGGGACGGGCTCGGCTGCGTGCTTCATCGTCGGGTCTGGGCGGCGAATGGTCCGGGACGCCTTGGGGCCACCCTGAAAAGCATTTCGCGTGCCGACCGGCGGACAGCGCGAACCGGCATCCTTGAGCGAAGTACGCGGGCCGCTTAGGTTTGGGACGCTCGCAACCGTGGTACGTCCTCTTCTGCGGGAAGCGCATGGCCACCCAGACCTGTCCCGCGTGCGGAGCCGAGGGCTCCGGACGCTTCTGCAACCAGTGCGGCGCCCCGCTGAGCGGCGCCTGCCCCAGCTGCGGCGCCCCCCTGCCGAAGGGCGCGCGCTTCTGCAACGAGTGCGGCGCCTCCGTCTCCGCGGCCGAGGGGGCGCGGACCGCCGCCGCGGGGCCGCGCGACTGGCGCCAGTGGCTCCCCTGGGGCGTGGCCGGCGCCGCCTTCCTGGCGCTGCTGCTGGTGCTGGTGATCCCCCGCGGCCGCTCCCGCCCCGAGCAGACGGTACAGGCCGCCCCCCAGCCGGCGCCGTTCGCGCAGCCCGCGCCCGGAGCGGCGGCGGCCCCCGCACCCGTCGGCGACCCGTCGGGCGTCGACCTCTCGTCGATGACCCCGCGCGAGGCCGCCGATCGCCTCTTCAACCGGGTGATGACCGCCGCCGCGCAGGGCGACACCGCCCAGGCACGCCAGTTCCTCCCCATGGCGGTGGCCGCCTACACCCGCGCGGCCCCGCTCGACGCCGACGGGCACTACCACGTGGCGCTGCTGCATCTCTTCGCGGGCAACTACCCGGCGGTGCGCCAGGAGGCGACCGTGCTGCTGACCTCGAGCGGCAGCCACCTCTTCGGCCTCTACACCGCCGCCCAGGCCGCCGAGGGCGAGGGGAAGCGCGACGAAGCCGTCACCCTCTACCGCCGCTTCCTGGCCGCCTACGACTCCGAGCGCGCGAAGGAGCTCCCCGAGTACGAAGAGCACGCCCAGGGCTTCGACGCCATGCGCCAGCACGCCGTCCAAGCCACCGGCGGCATCTGAGGCGCCCGCGCCCCGGCGGCCTGACAGAACGAGCGCCGCGCTGCCTCCCTGGCAGGCGGCGCCCGTGCGCTCCAAGATGCGGCCCGGAGCTCCGGCCGGCGTACCACGCGGGATGAGCGTGATGTGGGAGAAGATCCTCGTCTTTCTGCTGATGACCGTGCCGAACGCGCTGGGGATCGCGGGCATGGTGTGGGCGATGCGGCACGTCTTCAGCTACCGCGTGACCGAATCGGGGATCGACACCTACGTCTTCGGGGCCCTGCGGATCAGCCGCCTGCCGTTCGACGACGTCGAGGAGCCCGGGGACGTGCGCGTCGCCACGACGAAGGAGCTGCTCCGCACGGGCGAGTACTGGCGCGCCAACCGCATGGGGAAGCGCGGCTTCGGCAACCCGCTGAGCGGGACCGTGGTCGCAATCCGCCGCAGGGGCGGCCACATGTTCCTCATCACGCCCCCACGTCCCTACCTCTTCGTCGAGGAGGTACGAAAGCGGATGGCCGCGCCCCTCCTCCTTGCCCCGGAGCCGGCCGAACGGATGCACCCGACCCGCCCGGAACCAGTGGAGGCCGCCGTCCGGCCGGGTGAGTGGAAATGAATCGCCGCGCTGCTTGCCTGGCAGCGCGGCGCCCATCGTCGATTGAATGTGGAGCCTCGCGCGGTTTGCGAGGCTTTCTGCCGTTGTTGCCGCGGCTTCAGCCGCCCTGCAACACCCCGCGACACCCTGCGACACCCTGGAGCACCCTCACCCCAGCACCCCCCGGAACCGCGCCGCGTCCACCCGGTGCCCGGGGAAGACGCGCTCCAGCCCGGCCGCCCCCAGGTGCCGCTGCGCGACCTCGGCGAACACGTCGCGGAAGTCGGTGGTGACGGCCAGGTCGCGCCCCTCGTAGAGCTGCTCGCGCTCCAGCCCCGGCCACTCGCCGTAGACCTTCCCGCCCGCCACGGCGCCGCCCAGGACCAGCATGCAGTTGGCGTGGCCGTGGTCGGTGCCGCCCGAGCCGTTCTCGGCCACCGTGCGCCCGAACTCGCTCATGGTGAGGATCACCACGTCGCGCATGCGCTCGCCCAGGTCGTCGTGCAGCGCGCGCACCCCCTGCGACAGCTCGGCCAGGCGCCGGGCGAGCTGCCCCTGCTCGCCGCCCTGCGCCACGTGCGTGTCCCACCCGCCCAGGTCCGCGAAGGCGATCTCCACCCCCACGTCCGCCTTCACCAGCTGCGCGATCTGCCGGAGCGACCGCCCGAACTCGCCCGCCGGGTAGCGCACCCCCGGCGCCGGCTCGTAGCGCGTCGGGTCGATGCGCTTGAGCAGCGCCGCCGCCTCCAGCCCCTCGTCCGCCGCCCCGGCCACCGCGTCGCCGCCCTCGGTGCGGTACATCCGCCCGAACGTCTCCGCCAGCGAGTCGTCGCGCCCGCCCGCCACCCCGAAGCGCTCCAGGTCGCCGATGGCCAGCGACGGGTGCGCGCCGCGCAGCGCCAGGGGCAGCTCCGCCCCCATCGCGATCCCCCGCAGCGCCGCCGTGCCCGAGGCCAGGTGCGCCTGCCCCGCCGCGTGGTCGGCCGCGTGCGCCGCCGGGTCGGCCAGCGTGCGCCCGGCGCACTCCGCGCACCCCGTCTCCCGCAGCACGCGGTTCAGCCACCCGTCGCGCGCGTGGCCGTCCGTGGCCGCCGCCTCCATGATGTCCTGCGCCTCGAAGTGCGATCTAGTGGGGTGCGGCGACCCCGCCGCGTGCACCACGGCCAGCTCGCGGCGCCCGTACAGCTCGAAGAGCGGCCGGAGCGCCGGGTGCATCCCGAAGAAGCCGTCCAGGTCCAGCGCCCCGCCCCCCGAGCGCCCCGGCCGCGCCACCGCGATCGAGCGGCGGGAGCGGTAGTAGGCCGCGTCGCCGAAGGGCACCACCATGCTGAGCCCGTCCGCCGCCCCGCGCTGGAAGATGCAGATCAGCGTCTTCTTGCGGGCCGCCGCGCGCGACTCCGCCAGCAGCGAGCGCGCCAGGAACTCGGGCGGCAGCCCCATCGCCAGCAGGGCCAGCGCCCCGCTCTTCACGAACACCCGCCGGTTGATCGGCTGCATCTTCCTCTCCCCGTTCGGCAACTGGAACAGCGGAAACTTCTTCGGGTTTGGGCGTGTCCCCCTGAAGGGGGCCGGGCTGCGCGCGCCGTAGGGCACGATACCGCCGTGCCCAACGGCGCCGGGCCCCCGGCGCGCCGACCCTCTTCACGTTACCTGAACTATCGTGCATGCGCGCCGGTGTCCCGGCCCTCCGGGCGCGCATCCCTCACGCGGTTCTCGTCGCGGGTGAAGTTCCGTAGGGGCGAGCATGCGAGTCCGCGCGATGGTAGCCCCGGCACATCACTCGCCTATCACGCATGGGCCGGCATCCGCCGGGCGAGGCATGCCTCGCCCCTACGACCGTCCTACCCTACCGCCGCTGGAACGCCGGCGAGCCGATCAGGAGCCCCAGCGCGCGCGCCGCCCGCTGCCGCGGCCCCAGCTCCGCGTGCCCGCCCAGGTCGTCGACGATCGTCCTCACCAGCTGCTCGTCGCGGCGGCCGGGGAGCACCCTCGCCGCCAGCGTCTCCACCGTCGCGCGCACGTCGCCGGAAGGCACGAAGCCCGACTCGTCCAGCCGCACCCCGTCCAGCCGCCCGGCGGCCAGCGCCAGCCCCAGGTTCATCCGGTTGAGCATGGCCCCGCTGTTGGTCCACTCCTCCGACGTGTGCGGGTAGCCCGTGGGCGCCGTGGCCGCGTACGGCACCTGCCCCAGCTGCCGGAGCGCCTGCAGCAGCCCGCGCGACGGCCCCGCGTCCGCCCCTGTCGCCCGGAGCGCGCTGGCCACGAACTCGAACGGCGTCTTCACCTTGGTCCCGCGGTAGCGCGGGTCGTCGAACTCGGGCGAGGTGAAGAGCGCCCGCGTCACCTCGCGCAGGTCGCCGTCCGTGCGCAGGAAGACCTCCGCCAGCCGGTCCACCAGCGCCGGCGGCGGCTCGTCGGCCACGAAGCGCTGCGCCAGCTTCGTCGCGACGTGGCGCGCCGTCGCCGGGTGGCGGGCGAGCAGGTCCAGCACCTCGCGCCCGTCCTCGATCCCCCGCCCCGCCGGCAGCCGGCGGCCGAGCACCGTCTTCTCCCCCGCGTCGTGCATCGCCGGGCGGAAGACGAAGCCGCCGTCCCAGCGCGGCCCCATCCCCTCGTCCCCCCCGCGGCGGGCGCCGCCCGTCCCCCCGCGCACGCGCCGCGCGTCGATCGTCCACCCCGTAAACGCGCGAGCGACCTCGATCACGTCACCCTGCGTGTAGCCGCCGTTCACGCCCAGCGTGTGCAGCTCCATCAGCTCGCGGGCGTAGTTCTCGTTGATCCCCCGCGCGCGCCGCCGCCCGGCGGGGAGCGAGTCGCCCTCCAGCATCGCGACGCGCTCGGCCGGGACACGGCCGCTCTCCACCGCCGCCCTGCGCTGCGCGGGCGTCATCGCGCGCCAGCGCCGCCGCGCCTGCTCGATCCGCTCGGCCGCCGGGTCCGCCGCGTTCGGCGCCGCGCTGGTCCAGTTGTCCAGGTACACGAGCATGGCCGGATGGCTCGCCGTCGCCTCCAGCAGGTCGCGGAACCTGCCGAAGACGTGCGGGCGGATGGCGCGCCGCTCGTAGTCGCCCGTGAGGTAGCGGTCCTGGTTCTTGCCGAAGAAGACGTTGAAGTGGTTGAACCAGAAGTCGGTCATCACCTCCTGCAGCTGCCGCTCGGAATAGACCGCGCGCTGCAGCCTGGCCCCCGCCAGGTCGAAGAGGATCGCCTGCGGCCCCCGCGGCCGCCCCTGCCCCTCGCCGCGCCGCCGCTCGCGCCCGGGCCGCCCGTCGTCCGCATTGCCCGCCGCCGCGTCGGGACGCATCGTCATCTGCATCGAGTCCCGCCGGGCCCGCTCGGCGCGCTGGGCCGGGTTCGGCGGCGGGAAGGCGGCGAACAGCTCCCCCGGCTCCATCGCCGCCGCGGGGAACGCCGCCAGCCGCTCCTCCAGCGCACCGTCGGGGATGCGCTCGGGGTGGAGCTGCCGCTCCAGCCACGCCTCCGGCCCCGTCCTGAGCACCTCCGCCAGGTCCCCGGGCCGCGCGCCGAACGTCGCCCGCTGGAGCAGGTGCAGCGCCCGCGCGGTGTCCGCGGCCGTCGGCGCCGCTGCCTGGCGGCGGGCGAGCGTGGGCGCCTGGCGCTGCGGCCGTCCCTCGTCCGCGGGCACCAGCCCCAGGAAGACGAGCGTGCTCGCGAGCACCGCCGCCGACGAAGCGGCGCGGTGCAGCCGCGGGAACCGGGAAGAGGGTCTGATTCCGCGCATGGCGTTGCGGCAGAAGGAGGTAGGCTGGCGGGCGCCGGCTCGTCCCCGGCGCGAGTGCGGTTGAACTACATCCCCCGCGCCCGGAGCGTTGGGGCCCCGAACGGAATCCGCGGCCGCGAGCGGTCGAAGCCTCGCGCGCACCGAACCCGCGACTGCACCGATGCCCGTCCGGCGAGGCTTTCTGCAGTCGTTGCCGCGGCTTCAGCCGCCCTTCCCGCCAGATTCCCGGGCCGCCGGACGTTCTACTGCTACGACGCCGATCTCGCGGGAGCCGCACGAGCCCCGGCACCGCCCGCGGAACCCCCGGGCGCGCGGGCCGGGTACAACGGCGGCCCACCCCTTCACCCATCCCGGAGAAGCATTCCATGAACCCCCGACGTTTGCTCCCCACGCTCCTGCTCCTGCTGGCGGCCGTGCCGCTCGCGGCGCAGGGGATCATCGTCCCGGAGTGCCGGGACTGCCGCCGGCCGTGGGTCCCCGAGGGCGGCCGCATCACCTCGCTCCCGATCGAGTCCGTCGTGATCGACACGAAGATCGAGGGGCAGGTGGCCACCACGCACGTCACCCAGGTCTTCCGCAACGAGACCGGCGCCACGCTCGAGGGCACCTACTTCTTCCCGATCCCCGAGGGCGCCAGCGTCAGTGAGTTCGCCATCTGGGACGGCGACCGGCGCCTGGTGGGCGAGGTGCGCCCCCGCGAGGAGGCGCGCCGCATCTACGACGCCATCGTCCGCCGCGTGCGCGACCCCGGGCTGCTGGAGTACGCGGGCGAGAACCTCTTCCAGGCCAGCATCTTCCCCATCCTCCCGCGCTCCACCAAGAAGCTGGAGCTCACCTACACGCAGGTGCTGCGCGCCGAGAGCGGCACCGTGGGCTACCGCTACCCCCTGGGCACCGGGCGCAACGCCGCCCCGGTCGAGCGCTTCTCGGGGCGCGTGGAGCTCAGGGCCGGCGAGCCCGTGCGCACCGTCTACTCGCCGAGCCACCAGGTGGACGTGCGCCGCCGCGACGGCGACCGGCAGGTGTCGGTGAGCTTCGAGGGCGACCGGCGGGCCGAGCGGCGCGACTTCCAGCTCTTCTACGCCCCGTCCGCGCGCGAGGTGGGGATGAGCCTCTTCACCTACCGCGAGCCGGGGAAGGACGGCTACTTCCTCCTCCTCCTCTCGCCGAAGAGCACCATCGACGAGCGCGAGTACCCGGCCAAGGACGTGGTCTTCGTGCTCGACGTGTCGGGGTCGATGAACGAGGAGGGGAAGATCGAGAAGGCCCGGCGCGCCCTCGCCTACGGCGTGCGGGGGCTGCGCGCCACCGACCGCTACAACGTGATCGCCTTCTCGGGTGAGACGCGGCTGATGGAGAGCGGGTTGATCCGCGCCGACGAGGCCGGCCGGCGGCGGGGCGTGCAGTTCGTCGAAGGATTGCGCGCGGTGGGCGGCACCAACATCAACGACGCGCTGGTGGAGGCGCTCGGCCAGTTCCCGCGCGAGGGAGACCGCCCGCGGCTGCTGGTCTTCGTCACCGACGGCATCCCCACCGTGGGGGAGACGAACGTCGAGCGCATCCTGGCCAACGTGGACCGGGCGCGGAGGGCGGGGATGCGGCTCTTCACCTTCGGGGTGGGCTACGACGTGAACACGCGGCTGCTGGACCGCGTGGCGGCCGAGAACGGCGGCGTGGCCGACTACGTGGCGCCGCAGGAAGACCTGGAGGTGAAGGTCTCCGGCTTCTTCGACAAGGTGAACCACCCGGTGCTCACCAACCTGCGGCTGGACCTGGGCCCGGTGCGCTCCGACCTGGTGTACCCGCGCCGGCTCCCCGACCTGTTCAAGGGGACGCAGCTGGCGCTGGTGGGCCGCTACCGCAACGAGCGCGACCTGGCGGGCGTCACGCTGCGCCTGTCGGGGAACGCCTCGCCCACGCAGACCTTCGTCTACCCCAACCAGCGCTTCCCCCTGCGCGACGAGCGGCACGAGTGGCTGCCGCGGCTGTGGGCGGTGCGGCGCGTGGGGTGGCTGATGGAGCAGATCCGCACCCACGGCGAGGCCCGCGAGCTGCGCGACGAGGTGGTGGACCTGGGCACCCGCTACGGGATCGTCACGCCGTACACGTCGTACCTGGCGCTGGAGCCCGGCGCGGAGGCCAACCTGGAGCGGCCGCGGGACTTCGCCGGCCAGGGCCAGGTCGGCGGCGCGGTGCGCGACAGGGACGGCGGACGCGTGCGCCGCGACGGGGCGGTCCCGCCGCCGCCTCCCCCTCCGCCGCCTCCCCCGCCGGCGATGATGCCGTCGCAGGTGCAGGCGCAGACGGGCGAGGCGGCCGTGGCGCAGAGCCGGGCCGCGCGCACCATGCAGGACGCCGTCTCGCTGGAAGGGGTCGTGGTGACGGGCGGCGGCGTGCAGCGCGTAGGCGACAAGACCTTCCACCTGCGCGACGGCGTGTGGACCGACGCGGAGATCAAGGCCGACACCCGGCTGCCGGAGACGGCGGTGACCTTCGGCACCGAGGAGTACTTCGAGCTGGTGCGGCGCGTCCCCGCACTGGCCCGCTACTTCGCCCTCGGCGAGCAGGTGGCGGTGATCCACGACGGCCGCGTCTACCGCACCCGCGCCGCGACCCCGTAGCGGCCCGCGGACGGTGAGCGGACGGGACGGCCCGCGGAGGTGACTCCGCGGGCCGTTCCGCTTGCCGGAATCTCCCGCTGTCGTCTATCCGTACGAGTGACTCCCTTGACACCTCTGTTTGCAGGACTAGCCTTCTCGCAGGGGATTCAAAGCGTGCACACTCGGGAGGCGGGGATGCCGGGGAAGATCCAGGCGCAGATCAGGCAGAGCAAGCCGTTTCCCAGCCTCGAAGAAGAGGCCTTCCTGAACGTGCTGCGCACGGCCAACACGCTGTCGCAGGGAGCGTCGGAGCTGCTCAAGCAGCACGACCTGACGCTGACGCAGTACAACGTGCTGCGCATCCTGCGCGGCGCGGGTGAGCAGGGGCTCACCGCCGGCGAGATCGGCGAGCGGATGATCACCCGCGACCCCGACGTCACCCGCCTGCTGGACCGGCTGGAGAAGCGCGGCCTGGCCGAGCGCTGGCGATGCACCGAGGACCGCCGCGTGGTGTGGACGCGCATCACCCCCGCGGGCCTCGCGGCGATCGCCCCGCTCGACCACCAGATCACGGAGCTGCACTGCCGCCAGCTCGGCCACCTGGGCCGCGACCGGCTGGAGACGCTGATCGAGCTGCTGGAGTCCGCGCGCGACAACGCCGAGGCGCTGGAGGCGGTCGAGACCGGCTGAGTCCGTTCCGGGCCGACGCTGGTCCTGAAAGTTCCAGAGACCCCGGTTCCGCGATGCCCGCGGAGCCGGGTTTCGCTTCACGGGTGCACGTCCAGCCCCTCCGTCGCGGAAGGAGGGTCCGTCGCGCCGGAGCGGCCGCCCGTCACCATCAGGACCACGGCCGCGACGATGAGGCAGGCGAAGAGGTAGCCGCCGAGGCCCAGGCGCTCGCCCCAGGCCAGCCAGGCGGCCACGGCGGCGACCACCGGCTCGATGGTGGCCACCGTGGCGGCGCGGGTGGCCTCCACCCGGCGCAGCCCCGCGCTGTAGAAGAGGTACGAGAGGTAGGTGGGCACCACCGCCAGGAAGACGATGGCCGCCCACGCGGCGGCCGTCTTCGGCGCGAAGCGCACCAGCGGCAGGAGCGCCAGCGCGCCCACCGGGAGCGCGTACAGGAAGAGCGTCGCCGCGTGGTAGCGCTCGAAGTAGCGCTTGCCGAACAGGTAGTAGAGCGCGTACGACCACCCGGAGAGGAGCCCCCAGAAGAGCGCCGCCGCCCCCAACCGCACCCCGCCCCCGCCGCTCGTCGCCGCGATCCCCACCACCCCGGCCACCGCCAGCCCGATCGCCGCCAGCTTGCGCCCCGTCATCCGCTCGCGCAGGAAGAGCGCGGAGAAGACGGCCACCCACACGGGCGCCGTGTACAGCAGCACCGACGCGAGCGCCGCCCCGCCCGTCTGCACCGCGTAGAAGTACGAGGCGAAGAGGAGCGCCACCCCCACGATCCCGAACGCCGCCACCGCCGGCAGGTCGCGCCGCTCCAGGCGCGTCTTCCCGAGCGCCAGCGCGTGCGCGCCGAAGCAGGCGGCCGCGATCAGCGCCCGCCAGAAGGCGATCTCCAGCGGCCCGACCCCGCCCTGCAGCGCCAGCCGCGACACCGGACCGATCAGCCCCCAGAGGACGGCGGCGGCGAGGACGAAGAGGTAGCCCATCCGGATAGTGCGTGAGTGCGTGAGTGCGAAAGTGCGAAAGTGACTCGAGTCTGGAGAGGAGCGCACGGTGCGGCAGTGCGTACTTTCGCACTCTCGCACTCTCGCACTTTCGCACTTGGTAGTATCTTCGCACGGAAGCACGAACCGCGCACCAGCCCGAAGGCACCCGATGTCGGACGTAGTGCTCCAGGTCCTCCTCGTCCTCTTCCTGCTGCTCCTCAACGGCGTCTTCGCCATGAGCGAGATCGCCGTGGTCTCGGCGCGCAAGTCGCGGCTCCGGCACCGGGCCGACGAGGGGAGCGCCGGCGCCCGCCGCGCCCTGGCGCTGGCCGAGGACCCGTCGCGCTTCCTGGCCACCGTGCAGGTGGGGATCACCCTGGTGGGGATCCTGGCGGGCGCGTACGGCGGGGCCAAGCTCTCCGAGCCCCTGGCCGGAGCGATCGCCCGCACCCCGGCGCTGGCGGAGTACGCCGAAGCGATCGCGCTGGCCGCCGTGGTGCTCGCCATCACCTACTTCTCGCTGGTGCTGGGCGAGCTGGTGCCCAAGCGGATCGGGCTCAACAACCCCGAGAAGATCGCCGAGCTGGTGGCGCCGCCCATGAGCCTGCTCTCCCGGCTCGGCCGGCCGCTGGTGGCGCTGCTCACCGTCTCCACCGACGTGGTGCTCTCGGTGCTGCGCATCCGCCGCCCCGAGGAGCCGCCCGTCACCGAGGCCGAGGTGTCGGGGCTCATCGAGCAGGGCACCGAGGCGGGCGTCTTCAGCGCCGAGGAGCGGGAGCTGGTGGAGCGCGTCTTCTGGCTGGCCGACCAGCGCGTCTCCACCGTGATGACGCCGCGCGTGGACGTCGTCTGGCTCGACGTGGCCGACCCGCCCGAGGTGCACCGGCGGATCATGCTGGAGGCGGCGCACCAGCACTTCCCCCTCTGCGACGGCTCGCTGGACGACGTGCTGGGGATCGTCTCCGTGCGCGACCTGTGGGCCGCGGGGCTCCAGGAGCGCGACACCAGCCTCCGCGCCGTGGCCCGCGAGCCGCTCTTCGTCCCCGGCACGGTGCGCGCGCTCCGGGTGCTGGAGCGGATGCGCCAGGGCGGCCACGAGGTGGCGCTGGTGGTCGACGAGTACGGCGGCACCGACGGGCTGGTGACGCTCAAGGACCTGGTGGAGGAGATCGTCGGCGACATCCACCTGGAGGGCGCGCACGCCGATCCCGAGGTGGTGCGCCGCGACGACGGGTCGCTCCTGGTGGACGGCGGCGTGCTGATGGACGAGCTGCGCGACCTGCTGGAGCTGGAGGAGCGCCGCGGGGAAGACCGGCACGAGTACCACACCGTGGGCGGCTTCGTCGCCACGCAGCTGGGGCGGGTGCCGAGCGCCGGCGACCACTTCGAGACCGACGAGATGCGGGTGGAAGTGATGGACATGGACGGCAACCGCGTCGACAAGGTGCTGGTGACCCCGCGCGCCGGCCGCTCGTCCCCGGGGGAACCCTGAACGCCGTAACAACCACAATGGTTTACATCCGCCGCAGCGCGACTAATGTTGTGGGGGTGGATGTTCCGACCCTTCCGATGTGAGCTTCTCCATGCGTGCCGAGGAACGCGCGGTCTCCCTCCCCGACGAAGCCCCCCCGCCCCCCCGGACGCGGGCGCGGCCGCCGCGCGGCTTCCCCACGGCCGGCGGGGTGGCGCTGCCCCGGGTGCCGCGCTCGGTGTCGCCGCTGCCGCTGCCGCGCGGCGCCGACCTCGACCACCCCTCGCTGTACTTCAACCGCGAGCTGGGGCTGCTGGACTTCAACTGGCGCGTCTTCCACCAGGCGCTGGACGCGCGCACCCCGCTCCTGGAGCGGGTGCGCTTCCTGGCCATCGCCGCCGCCAACCTCGACGAGTTCTTCCAGAAGCGCGTGGGCGGCCTCAAGCGCCAGCAGGCCGCGCGCGTGCAGCTGCTGTCGATGGACGGGCGCACCCCCGCCGACCAGCTGCAGCTGATCGGCGAGGAGGCGCTGGAGATGTACCTGGCGCTCGCCGACGCCTGGGAGCGCACGCTCAAGCCGCTCCTGCGCTCCGAGGCCGGGGTGGTGGTCTCGCACTACGCCGAGCTCGACGAGCGGCAGCGCGCCGCGCTCGACCACTACTTCCGCGAGCAGATCTACCCGGTGCTCACCCCGCTGGCGGTGGACCCCGGGCACCCCTTCCCCTTCATCTCCAACCTGAGCATCTCGCTGGCCGTGCTCATGCGCCACGCCGCGCGCAGCACCTACCACTTCGCGCGCGTCAAGGTGCCCTCGGCGCAGGGGCGCTGGCTCCCGGTGCCGCACTCGGAGTCGCGCTTCCACTTCGTCCCCGTGGAGCAGGTGATCCAGGCCAACGTGGGCCAGCTCTTCCGGGGGATGGAGATCGTGAGCGCCCACGCCTTCCGCGTCACCCGCAACGCCGACGTGCGCCGCGGCGACGCCGCCGAAGACCTGCTGGCGATGATCTCCGAGGAGCTGCGCGAGCGCCGCTTCGCCCCCGTGGTGCGCCTCGAGGTGGACCGCGAGATGTCGAAGGAGGTGCGCCAGCTCCTGCTGCGCGAGCTGGAGCTGGAGGACGACGACGTCTACGAGGCTTCGGGCCCGATGGCGCTCTCCGACTGCGCGCGGCTGGCCGACCTGGACATCCCCGCGCACCGCTACGAGCCGTGGGAGCCGGTGGTCCCCGACCCGCTGCAGCACGAGGGCGAGACCGAGGAGGAGCGCAACATCTTCGCCATCCTGCGCCGCGGCGACATCCTGGTGCACCACCCGTACGACTCCTTCACCGGCAGCGTGCAGCGGCTGCTGGAGGAGGCGGCCGACGACCCGCGGGTGATCGGGATCAAGCAGACGCTCTACCGCACCGGCGCCGAGAGTCCGATCGTGAGGGCGCTGCTCCGCGCGGCCGAGCGGGGGAAGCAGGTGGCGGTGCTGATCGAGGTGACCGCGCGCTTCGACGAGGAGAACAACATCCGCGGCGCCGAGATGCTCGAGGACGCCGGGGTGCACGTCACCTACGGCCTGGTGGGGCTCAAGACGCACAGCAAGGTCACGCTGATCGTGCGCGACGAGGGGGGGCGGCCGCGCACCTACTGCCACATCGGCACGGGGAACTACCACGCGGGCACGGCGCGCGTCTACACCGACGTGGGGCTGCTCACCGCCAACGCGGAGGTGGGCGACGACCTGGTGAACCTCTTCCACTTCCTCACCGGCTACGCGCCCGACCAGCAGTACTCGCAGCTCGTGGTCGCGCCGCGTGACATGCGGCGGGTGTTCGAGGAGCGCATCGCCCGAGAGGTGGCGCAGCACGAGCGCACCGGCGACGGGCGGATCATCGCCAAGATGAACGCGCTGGACGACCCCGGCGTCATCAAGGAGCTCTACCGCGCCTCGCGCGCCGGGGTGCGCGTGGACCTGATCGTGCGCGGGCACAGCCGGCTGCGCCCGGGGCTGCGCGGCTTCAGCGAGAACATCCGCGTGGTCAGCATCGTGGGCCGCTTCCTGGAGCACGACCGCGTCTACTACTTCCACAACCGGGGCGACCCCGAGATCTTCATCGGCAGCGCAGACTGGCGGGAGCGCAACCTGAACGAGCGGGTGGAGACGGTGGTGCCGGTGCTGGACGCCGCGCTCCGGGACCGCCTGGTGCAGATCCTCCACTACGCGCTGGCCGACAACCGCCTCGCCTGGGACCTGCACCCCGACGGCCGCTACGTGCAGCGCAGCCCCGCCCCCGACGAGCCCGAGGTCAACTACCACGAGCTGCTCATGCGCGACGCGCTGGAGCGCAGCCGCAGGAGCGCGCGCCCGTGGGAGGTGAACGTCTGAACGGCGGTGCGAAGTCCTGAGTGCGAAGTGCGAAGTGCTCGGGAGCGTGGGTCGAGTCCTGAGCGCTGATTACGAACCGGTCGGCGGGTGGGTATCCGCCGGACCGGTTTTTTTCAAAAAGTTGATCGAGAGCCGCCTCGCGCTCCGTCTCCCGTCGCTTCCAATCTGCTCCCCGCAGGCGTTTCAGTTACACCAGATGCAAGTTGTTTGTTTTTAATCTGTTACGGATTTCCGCCCCAGAGTTGGTAGCTTGTAATAGGCCACAAAATCACAAGCGCAAGCTGAATATTCGCTTACCATTTTTCCGCTCTCCTGCGGCGTAAACTTGTGAATGCGAATTGCAGCCGGGGTTCCGCCCGCGACCGCCGCCCCCCGGCGCTCGCGGAACGCGAAAGGTGCTGCTCAGAGCAAACCCGCCGAAAGGCGGGGACGCAGAGCCGCGGGGCTACCGCGACCCCCGGGTCGCCACGCCAGCCGGGCCGCCAGCATCGATACACCCGGGTGTATCGGCGCCGGCGGCTTTTCGCTGCCGGGGCGCCTCCCGCAGGGCGCACCGGGCTCGCGGCGAAGCGGCACTCCGCGCTTCGCCGCCATGCACCACCCACCGCGGGGCCGCGCCCCGCCGAAGGAGGACCCAATGGCAGTTCGCCGCTTCCTCGCCGTGCTCGGCGTGGCCCTGGTGGCCGTGTCGTGCTCGGACAGCTCCCCGGTCCAGGTCGAGGACCGGGGGCTCACGCCCACCGACGCGTCGTTCGCCCGCGCGCCGTCGACCCTGCTCACCGACATCCCCGTGACCGGCGCGCTCCCCGGCGGCGGCACCTTCACGGGGCTGCTGGACATCACCGAGCTGGGGCTGGACGACGGGCAGCTCGTGGCCTCGGGCGTGCTGACCGGCACCGCCACGCAGGCGGGCGTGGTCACCCAGATCGTGCAGACCTTCACCGACATCCCGCTCGACCTGCTGGGCGACGGCTCGGGCGGCCGCTCGTGCAAGATCCTGACGCTGGACCTGGGTCCGCTGAACCTGGACCTGCTGGGGCTGGTGGTGGACCTGTCCGCCATCTCGCTCGACATCACGGCGGTGCCCGGCCCGGGCAACCTGCTGGGCAACCTGCTGTGCGCGGTGGCGGGGCTGCTGGACGCCGGCGGCGCCATCGGCCGCATCGTGGACCTGCTGGACCGCATCAACGACCTGCTGGGCGCGCTCGGCTGAGCCGGGCGCCCCGAAGAGCCGAAAAGACCGCGACGGGAGGGGCGTGCGGGCGCCCCTCCCGTCGTTTTCGCAGTCCAGCGGGGCCCGCCGGACGGTTTTTCCAAAAAATCCCCGGAGCAGGCGTCTGCGTCTCCACCCGCATCTGCTCCATCCACCCGTTTCAGCTCGTGAGGTGCAAGTGATTTGCTCCGAGTGCATTACGGAATCACCCGGGGGTCTCGAGCTTCCAGATGGGCCAGTTGATCACAGGTTATGTACAGTTCAGCTCTACCGCTCCGCTGTGACATAAACTTGTGTATGCTCCTTGCAGACGGGGTTCGGTCCGCGCGCGCCCTCCCCACCGGCGCCCGCGGACGACGGACAGGTGCTGCGCAGGGCAACCCTCCCAAAGCTGGACCCAGGCCACGGGGCTGCCGCGACCGAGATCGCCAGGCCAGTCGGGCCGCCACTACCGGCGGCATTCCGCCGCCGGGGAGCCTCCCGCAGGGTCCCCCGGCCAGCGGCGAGGCGGCATTCCGCGCTTCGCCGCCATGTACGCCAACGGCGGTGCCGATGTACCGCCAGGGAGGACCTATGGCTGTTCGTCGCATGCTCGCCGTGCTCGGCGTGGCCCTGGTGGCCGCGTCGTGCTCGGACCGTTCCCCCGTGCAGGTCGACGACCGCGCGCTGGCGCCCGCGGACGCCTCCGAAGTCGTCATCCCCTCCGGCCTGCTCGACGACATCCCCGTGACCGGGACCCTGTCGGGCGGCGGCACCTTCGCGGGGCTGCTCGACGTCACGGAGCTCGAGGTGGTCGGCGGGCAGATCCTGGTGTCGGGCGCCCTGGCCGGGGCGGCGCGGATGGGGAGCACGGTCGTCCCGGTCTCGCAGGGCTTCACCGACGTGGTGCTGGACGTGACGAGCTCGCCCGGGAAGTCGTGCCGGGTCCTGACGCTCGACCTGCGCCCGATCGCGCTCCCGGCGCTGGGACAGACGGTGAACCTCTCCGGCTTCGTGCTGAACACCACCAGCGTGATCGAGCCGGGCCGGCTGAACCTGCTGCGCAACACGCTGTGCAAGGTGGTGCGCCAGCTCGGCCACTGAGCCGGCCGCCGCGACGCGCTCACCGCCTGCCGGAGCTGACCGGACGAGCTGACTGGCTCGGAAGAGGAAGGACGAACGGGAGGGGGCGTGCGGGCGCCCCCTCCCGTTCTTCGTGCCCCGGATCCCCGTCGCCCCCGGCCCCGCCGCTCCCGTTCGTCCCCGGATTCCCACCGCTCGCAAACGCGGCCTGCCGCTTCGTACCACGGACGCAACCTTCCGGGGTCTCCCCACGTCCTATGCTGCGGGAAGTGGACGAGGGTCACCGCCCGCCGGGCGGCCGGTCGTCACCGATCCGGTACGGGAGATCGACGCGGCCGCGCCGGCCGGGTGACGCTCCTTCCCCACCTTTCCCGCGTCGCCGCCACCCGAGGCGACACCGAACCCCGAAATCGGCGAGGGACCCGATGAAGACGATGAAGATGGGCGGACAGGCGTTCCTGGTGCTCGGCACGCTGCTGCTCTCGGGCGGCGCCGCGGCCGCGCAGGCCCCGCGCGACGTGGCGCCGGACGCCGCGGCGACGGCGCTGATCGACCCGGCCGAGGTGCAGCAGCGGCTGGAGCAGGCCGACGCGCTGCTGCGCGACGGCCGCTCCGACGAGGCGCGCGTGGTGCTCGCCGCGCTGGCCGACGAGCAGAAGGTGGCGGGGATGTCGGCGGCGGAGACGCTGCTGCGGCTGGCGTCGGTGTACCACGGGAAGAACAACCTCACGCGCGCCGCCGTCACGCTCGACGACGCGGCGACCGAGGCCGAGGCGCACGGCGAGCCCGCGCTGCAGGCCCGCGCGCTGCTGGAGGCGGCCACGATCTACGCCGGCGCCCGCGAGTTCGAGAAGGCGCAGTTCCGCATCGAGCGCCTGAAGAAGCTGCTGGACTCGCCCCACCTCCCCGCCGAGCTGCGCGCCGAGATCGAGTCGCGCCTGCGCGGCTGAGCCGGACCGAAGCACCAGGAACGAGAGCCCCGGGTGAGAGATCTCCTCCGGGGCTCGATTTTCCATGTCTCACACGGAGTTAACGGAGGTAACGGAGAACAACGAGGCCCTCTGTTTACTCCGTTGACTCCGTTTCCTCCGTGTGAGATATCTGTTACGGTCTCGTCTGAACGATGCCCTGAAGCAGGATCAGATGATCGGGCCGCGCGGCTCTTCCGGCGCGGGGCCGGGCCGCGGGCGCGGCCGCCCGCGCAGCCCCAGCTCGGCGCGGAGGCGGATGTGGCGCAGCACGTCCTCGCGGGTGAGCATCCCGATCACCCGCCCCTCGGCGACCACGGGGACCTGGCCCACGCCCGCCGTCTCCATCATCTCCAGCGCCTCCCACAGGCCGGTGTTGGGCACCACGGCCAGCACGCGCTCCCAGGGGACCATCACCTGCTCCACCGTCACGCTCGGCCATTCCGCCTGCGGCACGCGCGTGACGTCCCTGAGCGTCAGCAGGCCGTAGACGCGCCCGGCGCCGTCCACCAGGAAGCGCCGCTCGCCCTGGCGCAGGATGCGCTCCTCCACCAGCGCGCGCAGCGTGGTCCCCGGCGCCACGATGGGCACGCGCGGCGACATGAGCTGCCCCACCGTCACCCCGCGCAGCTCCTGGTGCAGCGCCGACTGCGCCACGCTCGAGGCCGCCGCGTTCTGGAGGAACCAGCCGAGGAAGACCAGCCACGCCCCGTTCAGGTCGCCGCGCACCACCCTCCACAGCCCCATGCCCATCATCGCGAAGGCCACGAGCTGCCCCAGGAACGCCGACGCGCGGGTGGCGCGGTGCGGGTCGCCCGTCACCTTCCAGATGATCGAGCGCAGGATGCGCCCGCCGTCCAGCGGGTATCCGGGGACCAGGTTGAAGACCGCCAGCGACAGGTTGATCCACGCCAGCAGGAAGCCGAGCGCGGCCAGCGGCGCCCAGGGCCGCGCGAGCAGGTGGAGCCCGGCGAAGAGCGCCGCGAGCGCGAAGCTCACCGCCGGCCCGGCGGCGGCGATGCGGAACTCCGCCCCCGCGCTCGGCGGCTCGCGCCCGATGGCCGCCACCCCGCCGAAGACGAAGAGCGTGATGGAGCGCACCGGCACGCCGTTGCGCTGCGCCACCACCGCGTGTCCCAGCTCGTGCAGCACCACCGAGGTGAAGAAGAGCGCCGCGGTGACGAGCGCCAGCAGCCAGCGCGCCCCGGGCCCGAGCTGGGGGAAGCCGGCGGCCCCGTAGTCGGCCGCGAGCGACCAGGTCACCAGCCCGAAGACGATCAGCCAGCTCCAGTGCACGCCGATCGGGATCCCGCGCACGGTGAGGAGGCGCACGTTCGCCTGCATCCGGATCTCCGTCCTTTCGTCGAGGAGAGAGGGCGAGCCTTCCTGTACCGCCCCTCCCCGGCGCCGTTCCCGCACGGGGCCGGAGAGAAGAAAATGGTTCGACCACGTCTCCAATTCGTCAGCCAGCAGGAACGAAACCAGGGGCGGTTCTCGCGAGAGCCGCCCCCGATCCGGTGATCCAGTCCGTCGAACGATGTTGGAGCTACGGCGACCCGAGGTGGCGCCGCCGCATGCGCGTGACGGACTTTTCCTTGACCAGGTACAGGAAAGGCCTGGGCTCCTGCACGGCCAGCCGCTTCAGCTCCGGCCAGTGGCGGACGACCGTGCGGACGATGGTGCAGAAGCCCTGGACCGTGTCGTTCAGGAAGAACGCGCCGACCCCCAGGTCGCCGATGACGGCGCGCTCGTGCGGCGTCCGCAGCACCTTGCGGTCCGAGCCCAGCACGCACCACCCGCGCTCGCCGGCGTAGCGGAACACGGCTTCGTCCGGCGCGCCGGGAGGGAGGACGTCGCGCACGTGGTACGCGCTCTCGCCCAGCTCCTCGCGTAAGGCGCGGGCCAGGCGGCGCGGGACGTTCTCGTCGAAGAGGAGGACTACGCCGCGCGCAGCCACTGCTGGAAGTCGAGCGCGGTCTGGACGTGCCCGGGCTCGATCTCGTAGATCCAGGCGACGCGCTTGAGCGCCCCGTCGCCGTGCGTCCGCCGTTCCGCGCCGTACGCGTCGGCGAGCGTCCGGGTCTGGATCCCGACCTCTTCCACGACCGGGGCGCCGAACGCGTGGCGGGGATCGACGACCACGCCGCCCCGCCTGCCGAGCGGCCACCAGCGCGAGGCGAGGTCGTCGACGCCGAACTCGAGCTGCTCCAGGTACGGCTTCACCAGCTGCGGGAAGGCCTGCTGCCCGTGCCCGCGCAGCTGGACGAACGCCTCGGAGCCGTCCGCCTCTTCGATGGCGCCGTAGAGGAAGCTGTCCGGGTCCACGTAGAGCTGGCGCAACGCGAACGGATGCTCGGAGGTGTAGAGCCGGGCGGCGACTCCGGCGGCTTCCCTGATCGTCTTCCACGACGCGCCCGCCTTCTGGAAGGCGCGGATGTACAGGAGCTCGACCAGCTCGACGAAGGTCAGGGCGCGCTCGCCTTCGACCTCGGGCAGCTCGGTGCGGATCAGCGGGGGATGCTGGACTCGGCCGTCCGGGCGGTTGCGCCGGTAGCCGAAGGCCCAGCGCCGCACCGTCCCCGCGTCCTGGTGCAGGAGCGCCGCCGCCTCTGGGGCAGTGTAGATCCCGGTGCCTGCCTTCATATGCTCCCGGAGAGATGGGATCGCCGAAGCCGAACGGATCGGCGCATGATACACGGAAGGGGGCCTCCGCCGCAAGCCCCTTCTTCGGGTTCTGGCGATGGTGGCAAATGGACGGCGCTTCAAGGTCGGCGAGCGCTCAGACCCGTACGTTTCCGGAGCACGGCGACGGGCTTTCGGTTTTGGGGACGATCGGGGACGAAGCTCCTCCCACCATGGGATTCGACGCCCGCGCACGCCGTCCAACGCCCGCCGGGGTCCGCGTGTCTTGCCTTTCGCTGCCGCACTTTCGCCGAGGGTCGGCAGAGAGGACTCCGAGGAGACGCAAGTCGTGGCGGCGCCGCAGCTTCCGCGAAGTCGGCAGGCTTGATTCCGCGGGGGTGGAGGCGCTAGATTTCAGGTTTCCTCCGCGACACGCGCGGCGCCCGCCGTCCCGCCCGGGGACAGGCGGGCCGGGCGCACACCATTTTTGGAATAGACGCAGGATGCACAAGCGGTTGTTCTCGCTTCTCCTTCTCGCCCTCGCGCTCCCCGCCGGGGCGGCGCCGCTCTTCGCGCAGGCGCCCGACACCCTGGCCCTCTCCGCCGGCGACGCCGTGCGCCGCGCCCTGGAGGCCGGCGACGAGGTGGCCCTGGCCGAGGGGCGCCGCGACGCCGCCGGCGCCCAGATCGGGGTGGCGCGCGCCTCGGGGCTGCCGCAGCTGCGCATGGCGGGCAACTTCAGCCACGTCTACGAGAACGCGCGCGCGCAGGCCGTGGGGCAGATCTTCAACCAGCCCAACACCTACAACGTCAACCTGAACCTCAACGTCCCCCTCTTCCAGGGCGGGCGGATCAGCGCGGGGCTGCGCGGCGCGCGGGGCTTGCGCGGCGCCGCCGAGGCCGACGTGGAGGACACGCGCGCCGAGGTCACCGTGAGCGTGCTGCGCGCCTACCTGGCCGCGCTCCTCGCCGACCGGCTGGTGGCGATCCAGGAGAGCAACCTGCAGCAGGCCGAGGCGCGCCTGGTGCAGGTCCAGCAGCTGGAGGCCGCCGGCCGCGCCGCGCGCTACGACGTGCTGCGCGCCCGGGTGGAGCGCACCAACCTGGAGCCCGCCGCCATCCAGGCCCGGAGCGACCGCGACCTGGCGCTCCTGGAGCTGCGCCGGCTGCTGAACCTCCCCGCCGAGCAGCCGCTCCGGCTCGTTTCCGCGGTGAACTCGGAGGAGGTGCGCGCACTGGCCGCGGGCGTGGAGTCGATGGCCGCCGCGGCCGACTCCGCCGCGCTGGAGGAGCTGCCCTTCGTGCGCGCCGCCCGGCTGCGCGCCGACGCCAGCCGCGCGTCGGTGAGCGTGGCGCGGGCGGACTACCTCCCCACCGTCTCGGTCTTCTTCCAGGGCGGCTACCAGGCGTTCCCGGTGGAGACGCGCCTCCCGCTGGAGCGCGGGCAGCTGGTGACGGTCGACTGCCCGCCCGACACCCCCGCCGGGCGCACCTGCACCCAGCAGAACGGCGGCTGGTTCAGCGACCGGCTGATGGGCGTGCAGGTGAGCTGGCCGGTGTTCGACGGCCTGCGGGCGCGCTCGAACGTGGCGCTGGCGCGGGCCAACTGGAACGTGGCCCAGCTGCAGGCCCGGCAGGCGCGCGAGACCGCCGCCGCCGAGGCCCGCCGCGCCCGCGCCGGGCTGGAGCGCGCCCGCGCGCTCTTCGAGGCCAGCCGGCAGAACGCCACCGAGGCCGAGGAGGCGTTCCGCCTGGCATCCCTGCGCTACCAGCGGGGGCTGGGGACGCAGCTCGAGGTCTCCGACGCGCAGCTGGCGCTGCTCACCGCGCGCACCAACGAGGCGCAGGCCACCCACCAGCTGTACCTGGCGGTGGCCGAGCTCTCCCGCGCGCTGGGACGCCCCGTCCCGCTCCCCGCCGGCACGGCGCCGGCGGGCCCCACTTCCCGATAGAGACTCTGACCGTGCAGCGCAGCACTTCTTCGCATATCCTCCGGGCGGCCTCGCTCGCGGCGATGGTCGCCGCGGCGGCCGCCTGCTCGCGCGACGCCGACGCCGCCGGGGGCGCGCCCAAGGGCGGACCCGGCGGGCCCGGGGGCCCCGGCGGCGGCCGCAGCGTGACGCTGGCGCCCGGCGACGTGGCCTCCCCGCGGCGCGCGCCGATGGAAGACGCCATCCCCGTCACCGGGACGCTGGCCCCCCTGGAGCGCGCCGAGCTGCGCGCCCGCCTGGAGGGCGACCTGGTGGGCGTCTACGTCCGCGAGGGCGAGCCGGTGCGCGCCGGGCAGCTCCTGGCGCGCTTCGAGTCGGCCGAGGAGGCCGGGCAGCGGGTGAGCGCGCAGGCCGACGTGGCCGCCGCGCGCAGCGAGGTCTCCACCGCCGAGTGGAACCTGGAACAGACGCGCGAGCTGCACCGCGAGGGCGCCGTCCCCGAGCGCGACGTGCGCCAGGCCGAGCAGGCCGCGGCCGCCGCCCGCGCCCGGCTGGCCGCCGCGCAGAGCCGGCTGCGCTCCAGCTCCATGACCGTGGCCGACACCCGCGTGCTGGCGCCCGCCTCGGGCGTGATCGAGCGGCGGCTGGTGAACCCCGGCGAGCACGTGAACCGCGGCGCCGCCATGTTCACCCTGGTGCAGGGCAACGTGCTGGAGCTGGCGGCCTCGGTCCCCGAGCGGCAGGCGCTCCTGGTGCAGCCCGGGCAGGCGGTGCGCTTCTCCGCCGCCGGGCGCGAGTTCACCGGCCGGGTGGCGCGCGTGAACCCCTCGGTGGACCCGGCCTCGCGCGCGGTGCGCGTCTACGTGCAGGTGCCCAACCCCGACGGCAGCCTCCGCGCGGGGACCTTCGCCACGGGACGGATCGTGGCGAGGATGGTGGACGACGCGCTGGTGGTGCCCGTGGCCGCCCTGCGCGAGGGGCGCGAGGGGGCCAGGCCGTTCGTCTACCGGATCGAGAACGAGAAGGTCGAGATCGCCGAGGTGACGCCGGGGCTGCGCGACGAGGGCGCCGGGCTGGTGCAGATCGTGGACGGCCTGGCCGAGGGCGACCGCATCGTGGTGGGCAACGTGGGGCTGCTGGGGCGGGGGATGCAGGTGCGCATGGCGGCGCCGGGGCGCGGCCGCGGCGGCAGGGGCGGACCGGGTGGACCGGGCGCCCCCGGCGGCGGGCAGCGCGGGGGCGGCGAGGGCGGAGGGCGCGCGCCGGGCCAGGGCGGCCCGGGCGGGCAGGGCAGATAACGAACGGGATCGAAAGCGATGTTCCTCTCCGACGTATCGATCCGCCGGCCGGTGTTCGCCACCATGATGATGGTGGCGCTCGTCGTCCTCGGCGTCGTCAGCTACCGGCGTCTCGCCATCGACGAGTACCCGGACGTCACCTACCCGATCGTGGTGGCGCAGACCGCCTACCCCGGCGCTTCCCCCGAGGTGGTGGAGCGCGAGGTGAGCCGCCCGATCGAGGAGGCGCTCAACACCGTGCAGGGGATCAAGGAGGTCGCCTCGACGTCGCTCGAGGGGAGCTCCCTGGTGCGCGTGCAGCTGGAGCTGGGCGTGAACGTGGCCGAGGCGCAGCAGGACGTGCAGGCCAAGGTGGCCCGCCTCCGCCGCCAGCTCCCGCCGGGGATCGAGGACCCGGTGATCCTGCGCTTCGACCCCAACGAGCGGCCGATCATGTCGATCGCGCTGCAGAGCTCCGAGCGGCCGCTCCGTGAGCTCACCAACATCGCCGACGAGGTGGTGTCGACCCGCTTCGAGGCCATCCCCGGCGTGGGCGGCGTGAACGTGGTGGGCGGGGCGCGGCGCGAGATCAAGGCGCAGCTCGACCCGGCCGCCATGCGCGCCTACGGGATCAGCCCGCAGCAGGTGATGCAGGCGCTGCAGCGCGAGAACCAGGACGTCCCCGCCGGCCGCGTGCGCCGCGGCGAGCAGGAGCGCCTGGTGCGCGTCTCGGGCCGCATCGACGACCCGCTGGCCTTCAACGACGTGGTGGTGGCCGTGCGCGACGGCGTCCCCGTGCGCCTGCGCGACGTGGGGAGCGTGGTGGACGGCTCGGCCGAGCGGCGCAGCGCCGCCTTCATGAACGACGTCCCCGCGGTGGCCATCGACATCCTCAAGGTGGCGGGGACCAACACGGTGGAGGTGGCCGACCGGGTGCGCCTGGCCTCGGCCGAGCTGGAGCGGACGCTCCCGGAGGACGTGAAGCTGTCGGTGATCCGCGACGACTCGCGGCGCATCCGCGCCTCGCTGGACTCGGTGCAGCACGAGCTGGCGCTGGGCGCGGTGCTCACCATCCTCATCATCTACCTGTTCCTGAACTCCTGGCGCTCCACGGTCATCACCGGCCTGGCGCTGCCCATCAGCATCATCTCGGCGTTCTTCGTGATGTGGCTGTTCGACTTCACGGTGAACACCATGACGCTGCTGGCGCTGGCGCTCTCCATCGGCCTCCTGATCGACGACGCCATCGTGGTGCGCGAGAACATCGTGCGCCACCTGGAGATGGGGAAGGACCACCACACCGCCGCGCGCGAGGGGACCAGCGAGATCGGCCTGGCCGTGGTCTCCACCACGCTGGCGGTGATGGCGGTGTTCATCCCGGTGGCCTTCATGGGCGGGATGATCGGGAAGATCTTCTTCCAGTTCGGCGTGACGGTGGCGTTCGCGGTGCTGGTGTCGCTCTTCGTCTCCTTCACCCTGGACCCGATGCTCTCCAGCATCTGGCCCGACCCCGAGGTGGAGGCGCGGGTGCACGGGCGCGAGGGGGTGACGCCCGCGCGGCGGACGCGGAACCCCGTGGTGCGCTTCGCCCACTGGTTCAACGGCCGCTTCGAGGCGGTGGCCGAGCGCTACCCGCGGTGGCTGAGCTGGGCGCTGGGGCACCGGGTGAAGGTGCTGGTGGGCGCGGTGCTCTCCATCGGGCTGGCGGCGTTCCTCCTGCCGCGGCTGGGCTTCACCTGGATGCCCGACTTCGACGGCGGCGAGTTCAACGTGGGCTACCGGGTGCCGCCGGGGTCGCGGCTGGAGTACACTATCGAGAAGGGGCGCGAGCTCGACCGCTTCCTGCGCTCACAGCCGGAGGTGGCCTACACCTACATGTCGATCGGCGGCGGCTTCCGGGGCACGCCCAGCAACGGGCAGATCTTCGTGAAGCTGAAGGAGAAGAACGAGCGTGAGCGCTCGCAGGCCGACATCCAGGACGCGCTGCGCGGCGAGCTGCGGCGCGTCCCCGGGGTGCGGGCCAACATCACGGGGACCCCGACGATCTTCGGCGGGCGCGGGCAGCCGATCCAGGTGAACGTGCAGGGGCCGGAGTTCAACACCCTCAAGCTGGCGGCCAACCAGGTGCTGGACGCGCTGGAGAACGTGGAGGGGATCGCCGAGCCGAACAGCCAGCAGGAGGAGGAGGTCCCGCAGCTGGACGTGGTGGTGGACCGGCAGCGCGCCTGGGCGGCGGGGCTGGGGATCCAGAGCATCGGCCAGACGCTGCAGCCGCTCTTCACCGGGCAGCGCGCCACGCGCTGGGAGGACCCGCAGGGGTACTCGCACGACGTGATCGTGGTGTACCCCGACAGTTTGCGCACCTCGGCGGGCGACGTGGGGAACATCCCGGTGGCCAGCAGCAACGTGGACCCCGATTCGCGCCAGCCGGCGATGATCCCGCTCAGCGAGGTGGCCGACGTGCGCGCCGGCACCAGCCCGGTGTCGATCGAGCGGCGCAGCCTGGAGCGGCAGGTCTCGGTCTCGGCCGGGGTGCTCCCCGGGCACAGCGTGGGCGACGTGGCCAACGACGCGCGCGAGGCGATCGACCGGGTGGGGCTGCCGCCGGGGTACCGCGCGGTGTTCACCGGCGACGTGCAGAACCTGGAGGAGACCAAGGGCTACGTGGGGGCGGCGCTCCTGCTGGCGGTGGTGTTCATCTACCTGATCCTGGCCTCGCTCTTCGGCTCGTTCTTCCAGCCGCTGGCCATCATGCTGGCGCTGCCGCTCTCGTTCCTGGGCGTGGCGCTGGCGCTGTGGCTCACGAAGGGGAACCTGAACGTGATGACGATGATCGGCATCGTCATGCTGATGGGGCTGGTGACCAAGAACGGCATCCTGCTGGTGGACTTCGTGAACCACGAGCGCGAGCGGGGGGTGCCGCGCACCGAGGCGGTGCTGACCTCGGCGCGGGTGCGCGTGCGGCCGATCATCATGACCACCATGGCGATGATCTTCGGCATGATCCCGCTGGCGCTGGCGCTGGGCGAGGGGAGCGAGCAGCGGGCGCCGATGGCCCACGCGGTGATCGGCGGGCTGATCACCTCCACGCTGCTCACGCTGTTCGTGGTGCCGGTGGTCTACACGCTGCTGGACGACGGGATCGCGTGGGTGCGCGCGAAGCTCGGCGGCCGCCGCCCCGCCGCGGTGCACGTCCCGGCGCGCCCCACCCCCGCCCCGAAGCGCGAGCCGGAGACGATCGCGGCGGACTGAGCGCGGACGCGGGCGACGCCGTCGCCAGGATCGGCAGGAGAGGAACCGCCCCCGGGGCTCATCGCGAGCACCGGGGGCGGTTTCTACGGGCCGTGGTTATGTTATACCGGACGTTCACAGCACACTTCGAGCAAAGCCAGAGTTTCTGGATCGGTTTCTCTCTGGATCAACGCTCGAGCGAAGTCATTGTCTAGACTCCCAAACTCATTGAGGAGACGGACCGCATTGAATCGCCAAGCGTCATCCCAGTGTTCTAAGGCAATTGCGCAAAGGAAGGAACGGGCTTCCTGCCTATAGTTGTGCATCCCGAATGAGATTACCGCCTCCCATTCCTCAAACGGCAGAACCGCGGTTGCCTCCACTAGCTCATCAGGACTCGCCTTCTCATCAATAAGTCGAAGAACGGGTGCCATATCTGGATGGAAAGCCCAATCCCAGGGAAGCAGCCCCCGTGCAATTGAGCGCCAGCATAGCGTGAGGGCTTTGTCCAGAGACAATTGCATAACGGCCACATTGTGCTGCTTGAGCTGATTCTCGGCACCCTTGCTAAACCCTTCTGGCGCGACAAGCAGGCCGGCCCCGACTTCGGTATCCAAGAGCATCGATAAGAAGCTACCAGTGACGGTAAGATCAACTTTCCTTTTATGAAGCTTGGCATCGGCTATGAGGAAGGGATGTGCGTCCCCTGCCTTATAAACGACAACATCCACCTGACGCGATGTTCCACTTTGATTGCCAGGAAGCGAGACATTGTGTTCAACCCGAAAAGCGGGAGGTGGAAAGTCGTAGAGCAGTTTCTCGAAGAGGGCCCATTCGTACTCCTCAGGGCTCAACAAACGCTGTGATGAATCACTCATGGTCTGCCATCGCGAGGAAGGTGTCTCTTCTGCTCCAATCTACTCCCATTGCTCCTCCTACGCCCGGGGTGGCTTCTGTTTCGCATTTCAGAACGGGTGAAAACTGGGCTGCGGAACTTGAAAGAGTCTTGACACGTCGCAAGCAAACTGTACATTCCGTGCATCCGTTGCCCGCAACGGCGGCGGCTTTACCTCCCCCGGGTCTGCAGAATCCCTGCACACCCGGGGTTTTTCTTCTCCACTTTTGCCTAATACCCTCACCGCAGGCCGCAGCCGGTCGGGGGATCGGGGTCGGGGCGGTATTCCGGCGCGCCGGGGGCGTAGGGCCGGCCGGGCTCGACGCGGACGCCTTCGACGAACCAGCGCAGGCCGCGGACGTTCTCGACGTGGCGGCGGCGCCAGCCTTCGGGGCGGCGCACCCAGGTCTCGGTCTGCAGCGCGCTGGTGTCTACGCGGCGCGGGCTGTCGCCGATGCGCTGGATGCGCGAGAGCTCCTGGCACACGTCGGCCACCGCGGTGTCGCCGCGCAGGGTGAACTCGCGGATGCGGTTGCGGATGTGGATCACGGAGTCGATGGCAGAGGTCATCCGCCGCGTGTAGTCCTCCATCGCCGCATAGTCGAACGCCTGCCCGTTCGGGTTGCGCGAGGTGAAGTCCGGCGCCTGCAGGGCCAGGATCGCCTCCAGGTCGTTCCGCCGGATCGCCTCGGCCAGGCGCTCGTACTGCGCCTCGACCTCCGCGCGGGCGTCCGATCTGGGCACGGGCGGCGGGGGATCGCACGCGGCGTGGACGAGCGCGAGCGCGGCGGGCGCGAGGCGGCGGGGGCGGGTCCGGTCTCTCATTTCGCTCCTCCGGTGGCTTCTCCCGATCGTGGACGGGACTTGGATCGCCGGGGGAGGAGGGAGGTTGCATGCGCCGGCGTGAGGCGGCCGGGGCTTGCCACGCAGGCCGCTTCGCCGTAGATGCGAGGGGTGCGGCGCGCGGCCGCGGCCACAGGACAGCGAAGCGGGGGCGACATGGAGGTCAAGGAGCACGACCTGCCGGGGGTGGGGAAGAAGTTCGCCTGCACCACCCGCGGCGGCGACCGGCTGACCGTCATCATCCACAACACGGGGCACCGCGAGGTCTACCTCTTCGAGCGGGGGGAGGACTTCCCCGCCGCCGCGGTGCGCATGGACGACGCCGAAGCGCGCAAGCTGGGGGCGATCCTGGGCGGCGCCTACTTCCAGCCCACGCCGGCGGAGTCGATGGACCTGATCCTCGACCAGCTGGCCGTGGAGTGGATGAAGGTGCGCCCCGGCTCGCCGCTGGAGGGGCAGACCATCGGCGAGGCGGCGGTGCGCAAGCGCACGGGGGCCAGCATCATCGCCGTGCTGCGCGGCGGGCGGGCGGTGCCCAACCCGCAGCCCGACGAGCGGATCGCGGCCGGCGACACGCTGGTGGTGGTGGGCGACCGCGAGCAGGTGGGGCGCCTGGGCGCGCTGCTGCGCGGCGGCTGACGGGCGGCCATGCACGGCGAATTCCTGCTGGGCGCCGGCGCGGTGCTGGCGGCCCTGGCGCTGGCGGGCATCCTGTTCGCGCGGCTGGGCCAGTCGGTGGTCCCCGCCTTCATCCTGCTGGGGCTGGCGCTCCGGCCGGTGGGGCTGGACCAGGAGCTGGTGGACGTGCTGGCCACGCTGGGCGTGGCGCTCCTGCTCTTCTTCATGGGGCTGGAGTTCTCGCTGCGGGCGCTGCTGGAGAACCGGCGGCGCATCGTGCGCGGCGGGCTGGTGGACCTGGCGTTCTGCTTTCCGCTCGGCCTCGCGGCGGGGCTGGCGTTCGGGTGGGGGATCGAGGGGGCGCTGATCCTGGCGGGCGCCTTCTACGTCTCGTCCAGCGCCATCATCGCCAAGGGGGTGATCGACCTGGAGCGCACGGCGAACCCCGAGACGGAGACGGCGCTCGGGGTGCTCGTCTTCGAGGACCTGTTCGTGGCGCTGCTGCTGGCGCTGCTCTCGGGCGCGGTGCTGGCGGGCGAGCCGTCGGCGGGATCGGTGCTGCGGGGGATCGGCATCGCGGCGGCCTTCTTCGCCGTGTTCGTGGTGATCGCGCTCAGGGCGGAGCGGGTGCTGGACTGGGCGCTGGACCTGGAGAGCGACGACCTGCTGCTGCTTGCGGTGGGCGGGCTGGTGCTGCTGCTGTCGGCGGCGGCGCTGGCGGCGGGGCTGTCGGAGGCGATCGGGGCGTTCCTGGCGGGGGTGGTGCTGGCCGAGACGCGCCACCGCGAGCGGGTGGAGCGTCTCTTCGCGCCGCTGCAGGGGGTGTTCGCGGCGGTGTTCTTCCTGGCGTTCGGGCTGTCGCTGGACCCGGCGCGCTTCGCGGGGGTGTGGCCGCAGGCGCTGGGGCTGGCGGTGCTGGGAATCGCGGCGAAGGTGGCGGGCGGCTACCGCGCGGGGCTCGCGGACGGGCTGTCGAAGCGCGGCGCGCTGGCGCTGGGGCTCACGCTGGTGCCGCGCGGCGAGTTCTCCATCCTGCTGGCGGGCGTGGCGGCCACGGCCGGGCTGGCGGAGGTGAACGCGGCGATCGGGCTGATGGTGCTGGCGCTCTCGCTGGCGGGGACGGCGACCATGCAGTACGCCCCGCGCATCGCGCAGCGGGTGTTCCCCCGCAAGGGGCCGCGCCCTCCGCTGCCGGACTACGTGCTGGGGCCGCCGACGTCGGACGAGGAGGCCCCGTCCGGAGCGCCGGGCCCGCCCGGTTCGGGCGGCGAGCCTCCAGCGCGACCGCAGAGTTAGGCGCGGCCGCGGGCAGCCCTCACCCGCCGCCTTGGAGCGGCAACCCTCTCCCAGGTTTGGGGCAGGTTTGGGAGAGGGTGGACATGACAGGGCCGGTGCGTGGGGTGGCGGATGAATCCGCGGCAACAACGGCGAAAAGCCCGCCTCCGCGGGCTCCCCCGGTGCGTCGTCGGGTTCCGCGTGCGCGGCAGGCCTCGCCGGTCTCCAGCAGGCGATATCCTGCGTCCACACGTTACGAGCGAAGCGAGGAGGTCCCTCCCCCAGGGGTTTGGGGGAGGGACAGGCGCGCAGCGCCAGGGAGAGGGCTGCCCGCGGCGGCGCGGAAGCCAGCCGATGCGCTCACGCACTTCCCCTCCTACAGCTCCAGCTCGTCGACGTAGCACCAGCCCCACGTCTCGCCCGGCTCGGCGGAGCGCATCACGGGGTGGCCGGTGGCGTGGAAGTGCGCGGTGGCGTGGCGGTTCGGCGACGAGTCGCAGCAGCCCACGTGGCCGCAGGTCATGCACAGGCGCAGCTGCACCCAGTCGTCGCCGCTGCGCAGGCACTCCTCGCAGCCGGGGGCGCTGGGGTGCACGGGATGCACCTGCTCGAGGTGGGCGCAGGCGGCCCCTCCGGCGGGCTGGAAGGTGACCAGCTGCTCGGGGTCGGGGCGCGTCCTCCCGTCGGCCCGCGGCGGGGGCGGCGCCGGGCTCAGCGTGCCGCCGGCGGGGCGGAACACGGGGGCGCTCCGGGCGAAGGCGTCGGCGGTGCCGGCCAGCGCCAGCTCCATCCCGGGGCGCAGCACCCGGTCGTCCGGCGGCGCCTCCTCCCACGCCCCGTCCTCGCGGACGCCGGTGAGCACCAGCCCCCAGCGCCCGAGCGCCAGCTCGCCCACGCGCCGCCCGGCCGCGGGGGAGCCCGCGCGCACGGCGACGGTGCGCGTGGCCAGGCAGTCGCCGTCCAGCGCGCACGGCGGCAGCCCGGGGGCCTCACCCGTGCGCAGCACCGCATAGCCGCCCCGGCGCGCGGCGGCCTCGTGCGCGTCGATCTCGCCGGGGTCCACCCGGTACTCGCGCAGCACGTCGCCGAAGAGCCGCACCACAGCCTCCAGCTCCTCGGCCACCACGGTGTCGGCGCCGGCCTCGCTGAGCGGCTCCACCTCGGCCAGGTAGCGGGTGCGCACCACGATGCGCATGGTGGGGTTCGTCATCCGCCCCACCGCGGCGATCCGGTACGCCATGGCCGGGTCGTCGTCGGCGATCACCATCACCTTGGCGCGCTCGATCCCCACCAGCTCCAGGGTGCGCTGCCGGGCCGAGTCGCCGCGCAGCACGGGGTAGCCCTCGGCCTCGGCCTCGCGCGCGCCGTCGGGGGAGAGGGTGGTGATGGCGAAGGGGACGCCCGACGCGCGCAGCACCCGCGCCAGCCGCCGCGCGGCCTGCCCGTAGCCCGCCACCACCACGTGGTTCTCCAGCCGGGGGAGGTGGCCGGCGCCGGCGGCCTCGGCCTCCTCCATGCGCCGGCCCTCGGCGGCGGCGGCGTGCGCCTGGAGCCGCCCGGCCAGGCGCGAGCCCAGCGCGGCCAGGTACGGGGTGGCCACCATCAGCAGCACGCTGGTGGCGATGAACGCCTGCAGCCCGGTCTCGCCCAGCCCCGCGGGGGTGAGCCCCGCCTCGCGCCCCGCGTTCGCCAGCACGAACGAGAACTCGCCGATCTGCGCCAGCACCAGCCCCGAGGCGGCGGCCACGGGGAGCGGGTACCGCAGGAGGCGCACGCTGGCGGAGGTGGTGAGCAGCTTGACCGCCAGCACCCCCGCCGCGGCGGCGCCCACCAGGGGGAGGTTGCGCGCCAGGAAGCCCAGGTCCAGCAGCATCCCCACCGAGACGAAGAAGGTGGCGCTGAAGAGGATCTGCAGCGGGAGGATCTCGCCCAGGGCGTGCTCGCTGAAGCGGCTCTCGCTCACCACCAGCCCGGCCAGGAAGGCGCCCAGCGACAGGCTGACCCCCGCCAGGGAGGTGAGCCAGGCGGTGCCGAAGCAGACGGCCATCACGGTGAGCAGGAAGAGCTCGGGGGCGCAGGTGCGCGCCACCACCTCCAGCAGCGGCGGCATCAGCCGGCGCGCCACCAGGAGCACCAGGGCGATGATGGCCGCCGCCTTGAGGAGCGCGAGCCCCACGTCGCCCGGGGAGCCGCCCCGGCCGGCCAAGACGGGCACCAGCAGCACCATGGGGATGATGGCCAGGTCCTGGAAGATGAGGAGCCCCAGCCCCACCTGGCCGTGCGGGGCGGCGGCCTCGCCGCGGTCGCCCAGCAGCTTGAGGACGATTGCCGTGGAGGAGAGCGCCACCAGGAAGCCGGTGAAGAGGGCGGCGCGCCAGTCCACTCCCAGCGCGGCGAGGAGCCCGGCCGTGGCGGCGGTGGCGAGCCCCACCTGCAGGGTGCCGCCGCCCAGGATCAGCCGGCGGATGCGGGCCAGCTTCTCGAAGCTGAACTCGATGCCGATGGTGAAGAGGAGCAGCACCACGCCGATCTCGGCGGCGGCGTCGACCATCTCGCGGTCGCGCACGATGCCCAGCCCGTGCGGCCCGATCACCACCCCCGCCAGGAGGAAGCCGACGATGGGGACCACCCCGGCGCGCGCGGCGGCGTAGGCGATCACCGCGGCGGCCACCATCAGGGCGGCGGCCTCGGCGAAGAAGGGGGGCGGGCCGGAAGGGGCGAGCGCGAGCATCGGCGGGTTGGGGGTCAGCGGCGGCGCAGCGGCCGGCCGACGCTCACGAAGGAGATCCCCTGCGCGCCGGTGGCGCCGATCATCACCGCCTCGATGACGGGCTCGGTGACGCGGCGGTCGGCGGTCCACTCCACCAGGAAGTTGGCGCCGGAGCCGCCGGCGGTGTCGCGCGGCTCCACCACGTACTCGGCCGTCGCCATGGGGCCCAGGCGCACGGGGCCGCGCAGATAGCTGCGCACCAGCCGGCCGGCGGTGTTGAAGTAGAGGACGGCGGTGACGGTGAGCGGGTACTCGGGGTCGGTGTTGCGCACGGAGAGCGTGGCCGCCAGGTCGATGGCGCGGCGCTGGTCGCGGAAGTAGATGCGCGGGTAGACGGGGACGTACACCACCTGCCGCACCACCGGGTGCGCGGAGTCCGCCGGGGAGGGCCCGGGGATCTCGGGGACCGCCGCCCCGGCCGCGGCGGTGTCGGCCCGCACGCCGCCCGCGCGCGCGCCACCCTCCCGCTCGCACGCGGCGAGGGAGGCGAGGGCGAGGAGCAGGGCGGCGGCCGGGACGACGCTGCGGTGCATGGCTCTGCGGTCGGGGGTCTCCTGCGGATTGTGCCGGAAGATTCGCGAATCGCGCGGCGGCGGGCAAGCGAAGCGAGGGATCTGCCTGGGGACGAGTGCCTGAAGACACCCGCTGGAACTACGGAAAGCCTCGCAAACCGCGCGAGGCTTCAACCACAAACGACGGCACCGCGTGAGGGATGCGCGCCCGGAGGGCCGGGACACGGGCGCGCCGTGGGGTTTGGCGCGACCGGGGCCCGGCGCGGTTGGGCACAGTCGTATCGTGCCCTACCGCGCGCGCAGCCCGGCCCCCGCAGGGGGACACGCCCAAACTGCAGTGCGAAGTGCGAAGGCGCCCGCCGGGAGAGCCCCCGGCGGGCGTTGCTTTGCGTCACCTATCGACCGACAGCCTGGCCCTACTGCCGCGGCGGGGCGGGGAGCTGGATGAGGGGGGTGGCGCCGCCGCTGACCTGCGGCATCTGGCCGTTCCACTTCTTCATCATCTCGTACTGCACCAGCGTGGGGGTCACGCTCTCGGAGAGCAGCCGGTTGGCCTCGGCCTGCGCCTGCGCCTCGGTGAGGATGGCGATGGCGCGGCCCCGCGCCTTGATGCTGTCGCCCTGCGCCTGGAAGGTGTTCTTCTGCAGCTCGTTCTGGGCGGTGAGCGCCTGCTGCTGCATGACGTTCTTGGCGTTGATGGCGTCCATCACCGACTGGGGCGCCCGGATCTCGTTGATGGTGAACTGCTTCACCATGAAGCCGTACTGCTGCAGCCGGTTCGAGAGCAGCGCCTGCGTCTGGCTCACCGTCTCGGCCTTCTTGGGGCCCAGGATGTCGGCGATGTTCTCGTTGCCCACCACCTCCTGCAGCGCCTGCCGGATCGCCTGCTTCACGTAGCCGTGCTGGATGGCCTCGATATCGGTGCGGAAGGTGGAGTAGAGCACCGGCGCGCGCGACGGATCGAGCTCGAAGGAGAGCGACACGTCCAGCGACACCGGCTGGCCCTCGCGGCTGTTGACGTTGATCTCGTCGTTGGGCTGCGAGCCCTCCGCCCCTCCACGCGTCAGGATCAGCGTCTGCATGTAGACCGGGTACTCCTCGATCCCCGTGGTCAGCGGGTTGCGGAAGTGCAGCCCCGGCCCCAGCGGCCTCCGGTCGACCCCGCCGCCCAGCTTGTGGATCACGATCCCCACGCTCCCCGGGTTGATGTAGACGAACATCGAGGGGATCAGGATCAGCAGCAGCACCGCGACGACCAGGAGCGGCACCTTCCCCGAGAGCGCGCGGAAGGGATTGCCGAGCTTCGGCCCGGTGCCGCCGCGCCTGGCGGTGGGGATCTGGATGGTTGACATGTGGATTTTGCGTCTTCCGGCGCGTTGGCGGTGGTGGTCGGGGCACGGCCGCCCGGCGGCTGCGCCCAGCGCGCCCCGGACTCGGCCGGGCGCGCGCGCGTCCATCTACGGGGATGGCGAGAGCGGGTTTCAGACGGGATCTCGTTGAGAGGCAAGAGCTTCTACACCGTGCTCCTCCCCGCGTGCCCAACTCCCGGTCCTTCACTTTCGCACTCACGCACTTTCGCACTCACGCACTCACGCACTTCCGTCTTCCCGCTTCGGCGCGATGCGGGCCGGCACCACGGCTCCCTTGCCGAAGCGGCTGCGCAGGCGGTCGGTGGCGAGGGAGAGGCGGCGGTCGCGCTCGCTCTCCACGCCGCCCTCCGCGTCGAAGAGCATCGGCTCGGCCTCGTCCTCGGCGCCCAGCCTGGAGACGCCCACCCCCAGCAGCCGGATGCCGCCCCGCCGCCTGCCGCGCAGCTGCCGCAGCAGGGCGCGCGCGACGGCGAAGATGGCGCGGTCGCTCTCCAGCGGCTCGGGCACGGTGCGGCTGGCGGAGCGGTCCTCGAAGTCGGCGTAGCGCAGCTTCACCGTCACCGTGCGCGCCTTGAGCCCCTCGGCCCGCAGCGATGCGCCCGTCTCGACCGCCAGCGCCAGCAGGCGAGTCTCGATCTCCTCCTCGTCGGCCAGGTCGCGCGCGAAGGTGCGCTCGTGCGAGATCGACTTCTGCGGCGCGCGCGCCGTGATCTCGGCCGAGCCCTCGCCGCGCACCAGGCGGTACAGCCAGCGCCCGCGCGAGTCGCCCACCCAGGAGACCAGCGTGGCCTCGTCGACGCCCAGCAGGTCGCTCACCTGCACGGCCCCGCGCCGCCGCAGCGCCTCGGCGAACGCCGGCCCCACGCCGGGGATGTCGGCCAGGGCGAAGCGCCGGATGAACGCCGCCTCCTCGCCGGGCTCGACCACGCAGACGCCGTACGGCTTGTTCACCGAGGCGGCCATCTTGGCCAGCGTGCGCTGCGTGGCGGCGCCGATGGAGAGCGAGATCCCGGTGCGCTCCAGCACCTCGGCCTGGATGCGGCGGCAGGTGTCGCCCAGCGGCTCGTGGCGGTACAGCTCCTCGGTGCCGGTGAGGTCCAGGTAGAACTCGTCCACGCTGGCCGCCTCGACCACCGGCGCGAACTCGTCGAGCACGGCGCGCACCTCGTGGTGCTTGCGGCTCACCATCTCCGAGGGGACGGGGACGATCATCGCCCGCGGGCAGAGGCGCACCGCCGTGGCCATCGGCATCCCCGCGTGCACGCCGTACTTGCGCGCCGCGTAACTGGCGCTGGTGACCACCCCGCGCGCGTCGGCGCGCCCGCCCACCAGCAGCAGGTCGGCCTTCCCCGCGCCCTCGGGGTCGGCCAGCATGGCGCAGCGCACGAAGTACGAGTCGCAGTCGGCCAGCAGGATGCGCCGGGGGCGCTCGGGTTGCGGCATCGGGGGGACGGATAGAGAGAGCGGACTGCTGGAAGATACGCCCGCCGCATGCTACGGCGGTACTGTCCCGCACCACCCCGCGAAGGAGCGCGGCAGCCATGCGAATCCATAACCATACAAAAGAGACAATGCAAGTAAAAAAACCTGTATGGAGAAAGGTCTAGACAAAATACGAACCGCCTTACCATAATATCTATGATCTCCTTCTGAATACGAGATTTTCTGAACGAGCTGCTGTCCGGATTTTCATACGTTCGCAGCCTACTCTCTGCATATGGTAGTTTCTAATCCAGACATATTAAGAGAAACTATCTGTTCGCGCCCGTCCAGTCGCTCCTCACCCGAACGGAGGCTCCGATGTTGAAACCTTGGTGGTTGGCCGTCCTGGCGACGTTTGTGTGGGCAGCCCCGGCCCTCTCGCAGGGACAGGGGCAAGGGCAAGGGCAGGGGCAGGGGCAGGGGCAGGGGCAGGGGCAGGGGCAGGGGGGCGGCGTGCACATCCAGGTGGATCCCGGCGAGCCAACGCCGCCGTACATCTGGTTCGCGCCCGCATCCCGCACCTTCTACGGAGCCACGCAGTCCGTCACGGTGCACTGGTGTGACGCCGAGCAGATCGCCAGCGGCAGCACCCGAATCTGGCTGAACGGCACCGCCGTCACCCACACGGCGAGTCTCGTCAACGATGGCAGTTGCAACGTCCACCGGGCGGCGACGGTCAACCTCACCTTCGGGCTGGGGATCAACTGGGTGAAGGCGCGTGCCTGCGAGACCACCACCGCATCGTGCGGAACCGACAGCACCACCTACGTCTACAGCACCACCGACGCCACTCCCCCCACCGCCGCAATCACCACCCCACAGGGGACGTACACCCAGAGCACGCTGAGCGCCGGGGTGAAGTGGTGCGACGACGGCACGCTGAACCTGGGGAGCCATCAAGTGCTGTGGAACGGGACAGCCGTCTTCACCAGCGACGCCTGGCAGACCGGCACCGACGCCTGCTGGTCGGCGGCCGGCTCCTCGGCCCTGCTGGAGATGCGCCCCGGGGCGAACACGCTGCAGGCCTCCATCCGCGACGCGGCGGGGAACCTGTCGAATGTGGCGACGGCGACCTTCACCTACGCCCCGCGCGTGGCGCTGGTGACCCCCAGCGGAGTGCGCCGGCCGGACCTCTGCGCCGTGGGGTGCTTCGACGCCACGCTGGGCTACGCCACCCCCGCATACGTGAGCCTGGACGTGCCCCGCGGCGCGATGCTCGTCTACTCCAGCGCGCACGCCGTCCCCCGCGGCTTCGTGCAGCTCGACCTGAACGAGAGCCTGGCGACCCCGCCCACCCGGGTGTCGCTGCGCCTGATCCGCACCGACGGGACGCCGCAGATGCTGATGGACGGCCGCGACGCCGTGTTCTACGACGGCGCGAACGGCGTCAGCCGGATCTCGGCGTGGTTCGACGCCTCCGCCATGCCGACCGGCACCTACCGCTACCGCGCGGACGTCACCCGCTTCTTCCCCGACGGCTCGACCCAGACGGACACCGTGGGGGTGCGGGTGGTGATCGTGAACGAGTCGGGGAGCCGCTTCGGAGCCGGATGGAGCCTGGCCGGCTACCCACGCGTGCACCTGCCGGCGGCGGGAGCGGCGGCCGACGGGGTAACGGTGAGCGAGGGCGACGGCACGGCCGGCTTCTTCGCCGCGCCCGCGTGCGGGGCGAGCGGGCCGTGCACCTACACATCCCCCCCGGGCGACTTCACCACGCTCACCCGCGACTACGCGGGCTTCTATCGGACCAGCGCGGGGGGCGACTCCGCCGTCTTCGACCTGAGCGGACGGCTCACCCGCGTGCGCGACCGCTTCGGCAACCAGACCGCCTACGCGTATTACGCGCCCGGGTGCGACCCCAACTACTGTGTGCCCGGCCAGCTGGGGATCATCTTGGACCCCGCGGGCAAATGGATCTCCTTCGCGTACTCGGCGGCCACCGGGCTGGTGGAGCGGATCAACCTGCTCGGCTCGAACGCGGTGAACCTGGCGTACGACGCCCAGCGGGACCTGGTGCGCATTGTAGACCCCGACGGTGTTACCGCGCTCACCGCCGCCTACAGCGGACACCGGCTGGTCGTCCACGCCGACCGCGCGCAGAACCGGAGCGATGTGGCCTACGACCGCTGGGGCACGATCGCGAGCGTCGTGGGGCCCGCGTTCCGGGCCCAAGGGAGCGCCGCCTGGCGCGACACCGTCCGCTTCCGTTCGCAGGAGGCGGCGGTGCTCCCGACTGGCGGGCAGGGGAGTTCGACCGACCCCGCCGACCGCGTGGACGCGGCGGCGGTGCGCGCGCTGGTGGTGGGCACCCGCGCCGATACCACGCGGCTGGCGCTGGACGGCTGGGGAGCGGCGACGGAGGTGCGCGCCCCCTTGGGATACACCAGTCGCAGCGCGCGCAACGCAGACGGACTGGTCACCAGCACCAGCGATCCGTTGGGCAACGGCGTCAGCTACACCTGGGACGGCCCGCGACTGACCACGGCCGTGCAGTCGCCGGGGTCGCGCACGGTGCGGTGGGAGTACAACGGCCCCGGCGGCCGAGTCAGCCGTGAGTTCGGCGACGTGGCGGAGACGAAGTACTTCTACGCCGGGGCCGATCGCCGGTACGTACTGGACAGCCTGCACGTAGCCGGGCGCGGGATGACGCGCTTCACTTACGACGGGCGCGGGCGCGGGCTCTCGCAGCGCGACTCGGCGGGCCACGTGGTGAGCACCGAGTACGACCCGGCGGGATGGCAGAACACCCTCCGCGTGACCACCGACGGGGGCCGCGCCACCACCTACGCCGGCTGGGACGCCTGGGGGCGCGCCACGCAGGTGACCACCCCCGACCTGCAGACTGCGCGGGTCGAGTTCGACGCGCTGGGACGCGTGATCCGGCAGACCGCTCCGGACGGCGGCGTGGTCCACTACCACTACGGTTCCGTCTTCGCGGACTCGCTCACCGACGCGCGCGGCGGTGTTTGGCGGTGGACCCGCAACCAGCTCGGCTGGGTGGAGACGGAGGTGCGCCCCGGCGACGTGACCGGGCGGCACCGCACCATTACGTACGACCGCTACGGGCGCGTGGCGTCCATCACCGACCGCCGGGGGCGCACCGTGGGGTTCGGCTACGACGCGCGCGACCGGCTGACCACGCGCACGGCGGACGGGACGACCACCTACTGGAGCTACAGCCCCGACCAGCCGGGCGTCGACGGGGCGCCCGCGTGGACGGTGGTGAGCAACCCAGAGTCGACCGACTCGCTCCATTACGATGCCGAGGGGCGCCTGGCGCGCGTCGTGGTGCTCCGCAACACCAGTCTGGGGCTGCGTCCCTACGAGATCCGCTACACCTACAACCTCCACGGCGGGCTGGACAGCCTGCTGTACCAGGCCAACGGGGTGTGGAAGCGCGCCCGCTACCACCAGGACCTGTCCACCGGGAACCTATCGTTCCTGAGGGACTTCGGCGGGCGCACCACCTACCTGTACTACAACGGCGAGGGGGCGCTACGGCAGATGAACCTGCCGAACGGCGAGGCGGCCACCTTCACCTACACCTCCAACCACCAGCTCACCCGCATCGGCTACTCCGGGAGCCTCAACGCGCCGGCCGGGCAGGAGTTCGCGTACGACGCGGCCAACCGCGTCGCGAGTCGCGGGAATGCGGCGGGCACCCGCTATCGCGACTACCTGTACGACTCCAATGGACGCCTGCTACAGGAGACCGACTACGAACGCTCGCTGCGCGACTCGCGCTGCTACGAGGACGCGAACTACGGGTGGGTGTGCCCAGACCGCTCCGACTACCCCGTGGTAGGGGGGCGGACCTACTCGTACGACTTGGGCGGCAACCCCACCGACCGCGGCGCGGCGGTCCAGCCCGGCAACCGGCTCACCGTCTACGACGGATGGACGCTGCAGTACGACGATGAGGGGAACCTGACGCGCAAGTACAAGGCGGGAGCGCAGGACGTGGGCTATGCCTGGAACGACCTGGGCCAGCTCGTGCAGGTGACGGTCAACGGGGCAGTAGCAGCCAGCTACGGCTACGACGGGCAGGGGCGGCGGGTGCGCAAGACGTACCCGGACGGGAGCACGGAGCGCTACATCTACGATGGCGACGACCTGCTGCTGCAGCTGGACGGCGCGGGCTCGCTGATGGCAGAGTACACGTACTGGCCTGGCATCGACCGGGTGCACGGCGTGATCGTGGGCGGGGCACAGTACTACTACGCCACCGATCCACAGGGCAGTGTGCTGGCGCTCTCCGACGTGTACGGAAACGTGGTCAACCGGTACCGCTACGGCTCGTTCGGCACCGCCGAGCTGACGAGCGAGACCGTGGCGAACCCATTGCGCTGGACGGGCCGCGAGTGGGACGCGCAGGCGGGCCTCTACTACGTGCGCGCCCGCTGGTACGACCCCGTGCTCCAGCGCTTCGTCAGCGAGGACCCGCTCGGGGTGGAGGGAGGGCAGAACCTGTTCGGCTACGCGGGCAACGACCCGGTGAACCGGAGCGACCCCACGGGGCTCATCTACTGCTGGACGGGGATCGGGCTGGGGCCCTATGGCGAGACGGAGTGGTTCTTCCACGAGAGCTGCCAGAACATCTACTCCACCTACACGGGGTGGCTGCGGATGAGGCAGATGGAGGAGCGGGCGCGCCAGTGCGACTTCTGGCGTTGCGGGGAGGGGCTGTTCTCGCTCGGAAATCGCGAGCTCGTCCCGCCCAACCGGCGCGAGCGCGATATGATTGAGGCGGAGTGGGGGAGGATCCGTGAGGACGTCCCGTTCTGCGCTCAGGCCAAGGCCAGCGCACGCACCATGATGAACCGGCAGCTCTTGGTGTGGCGCACCCCGTACTACGAACGGATGGAAGACGGGAAAGAGCACCTTATCGTGGGAGAAAATGTCTGGGACTACCAGCGCGGCGGACCGGTCATGTACATCTACACCGGACCCAGACGTCGCGTCGACGGCTCGATCGCGCATACGGTGGCGCATGAAGGGATCCACGGGCTGACCTATCCGCTGCGGCCCGGCAACCTGAACCCGTATTACCGGCACGCGGACATCGTTCCCGAGCTGAACATGGTCATGGACTCCGCCGCCGGGTTCTGCGCCAGCCGCCGGCCCCTGCCACGCTAGAGGAGGAAGGAACCCGTTGAGCTACGCATACCTTGCCGCCGTGCTCCTGCACCTGGCCGGAGCCGGACCCGCGGATACCACGGATCTCGACTCCGTGGAGGTGTACGCTGCGCTCGTGGCCGAACTGCGTGCCGCTCATCCGGGGCTCGCGATCGCGCTTGACGAGAGCCCGTACGAGCACTGCACGCCGCCGTTCTGCGACGAGGTCGTGGCCAGCGGGCGTTTTCCCGAGGTGGCGGACCTGCCGTCCCGGCACGCCGCCGGCCTGGTCGAGACACTCCGCCGGCGGGGACTGATCCAGGAGACCTGTCGCCGCGCCGCGGGCACGGTGGGGTGCGGCGTCCGGGGGGCGATGTACGTCGGGCTCGGCCCCATCCGGGACCGCCCCCCGGGGAGCGGTCCGCCGATCCCGCAAGGAGTGTGGGTGCAGGCGACCACAGTGGTCCCCTGCGGTCCCGGGTGTCATGCCGACGTTTACGGCGACTGGTACCGCCTGGAGGGGGGGGCCGGCGGCTGGAAGGTGGTCCAGATGCTGCCCGCCTTCGTGGTGTGAGGCCGCCCCACGTGGAGCACGGGACGCCCGCGGAGAACCGCGAGCGTCTTTTTGTCCGGAAACGCTCCCGCGGCCTGGCCCGATTGACCGCGCGACGACCGGCGGCTTACGATTGAAGGCGCTTCCGCCGTCCGTCCCCCGCCTCCCGCGCGCCGTGCCCACGCCGCTTCCGCTCGGACTGCTCGACATCGAGATCCTCACCGGCTACGGGCGGTACGAGGCGGGCACCGTGCTGGAGTTCCGCGACGACGGCGAGGCGTACCGCTTCCTGCGCGGGCTGCTCGACTCGCCCCGCCACGTGGAGGCCATGCGCGCCGCGCTCGCCACCACCTGGCCGGGGCGCGACTTCTCGCGCGCCGGCGCGGGCGAGCTGCTGGTGCTGCTGGCGCGCGAGGTGGGCGAGGGGCGGCTGAGGATCGCCGCGCGGCCGCCGCGGCGCGTGATGGACGTGCCCGTCCCCCGCAAACAGGCCGGCGCCGCCTCGCAGTCGCCCGCCCCGGCGCCGGCCTCGGAAGCGGAGGGAGAGCCCGCGCCGGCCGAAGCCGCGCCCGCGCAAGCCCAGGCCGAGGAGAGCACGGTCGACGCCGCCGCGCAGGCCGCCACGCTCCAGCAGGCGGCGCAGAACGGCACCCCCTTCTGCGAGGAGTGCGAGAAGGCCCGCAAGGCGCGGGAGGCCGCCGCCGCCGCGCCCGCGCCCGCCGCCGCCCCGGCCCCCGCCCCGGCGCCCCCGCCCCCCGCCCCGCCGCCGGCCGCACCCGAGCCGGTGGACCTGGCCGAAGCGGACCTCGACGCCGCCGCGCAGGCGCGAGTGCTGCACGAAGCCGCCGAGGAGGGCGCGCCGTTCTGCGAGGAGTGCGAGCGGGCCCGGCGCGAGCGGGAGCAGGCCGCCGCCGCGGGGGCGGGAGGGGGGGCATGATGGACGCGATGCAGGCCGAAGCGGTGCTCGACGAGCTGTGGCGCCCCGGCGAGCGCGGCGCGCGGGTGGACGTCTACGCCATCCTGGACGCCGCGCGCGACCGGCGCATCCACCCGTGGATCCGGCAGCGGGCGCTGGACTACACCTGCCTCTTCGCCGGGAAGCTGGCGCCCGAGCTGGCGGCCGCGGCGCCGTACCTGGTGCACCTGTACCGGCGCGAGCGCTTCACCCGCGAGCTGCTGGAGCTGGGGTGGGGCGGCAGCTGGGGGATCTTCGTGGCCGCGCCCGCCACCATGGAGGAGCTGCGGCTGCACTTCCGCCGCTTCCTGCGCGTCTCCGACCCGCGCGGCCGCAAGCTCCTCTTCCGCTACTACGACCCGCGCGTGCTGCGCGTGTACCTCCCCACCTGCACCGCCGAGGAGCTCGCCACCGTCTTCGGCCCCGTGGACCGCCTGTTCGCCGAGAGCGAGGACGGCGCCGCGCTGCTGGCCTACCGCCGGGCCGCGGGGCGGCTGGAGACGGAGCCCCTCCCCCTCGCCACACTCGCCGGAATCGCAGGGGACAGGGGATAGGGAACAGGGGACAGCCGGCACGAACCCCGTCATTACGGTCCGACCCTGCTTCCGCTCGTCACGAGCGCAGCGAGGAAGTCCCTCCCCCACGCCCTCCCCCACGTGGTTTGTGGGGAGGGACAGGCGCCTCAAGCGCCGAGGAGAGGGCCGCCGGGCAGAACGCACGAAACCCTCCCCCGCCTTGCGCAACGCCGTTTCCTTCCGGGAACATCCGTAGCCGCGCGACCGCGCGCCGAGCGCGATCAACTCGCTGGCGAGTAATGGCTTGTAGAACCCGAAACATTTTTCTTGACGGCGGGGGACTGCTACGCCATACTGTGTCACACTCAGGTCAGGCGGTCCTCGCAGGCGTGGCTCTCCTCCGGTTCCCCTCTTCGCCGGCTCGCGCGCTCTCGGTAGACCCCCAAGCCTTCTCCCCGACCCGGAACGCCTCCCCGGCGCCCCGGGCGGGCCGTCGCCGCTTCGGCAGTCCCGCTGGTTTTCGATGTTCGAGCTGAAAGTCCTCATCGAGAAGCTGAACCCCACCTGCCGCCGGGCGGTGGAGCGGGCCGCGGAGCTGTGCGTCCGGCAGACCAACTACAGCGTGGAGGTCGAGCACCTCCTCTCCACCCTCCTCGACACCCCCGACTCCGACGCCGCGCGCATCCTCGCGCACTACGGCGTCGACGTCTCCGGCACGCTGCGGGAGCTCACGGCGGCCATCGAGCGCCTCAAGCGCGGCAACGCCCGCACCCCCTCGTTCTCGCCCCACCTGCTGCACCTGCTGGAGCGCGCCTGGCTGGCCGGCTCGCTCCACCTGGGCGAGGGCGCCATCCGCTCCGGCGCCGTCGTCCTGGCGCTGCTGGACGACGACACCCTGCGGGGCATCCTCCTCGACGGCGCCCCCTCGCTCCTGCTGGGGATCCCGCGCGAGGGGCTGGGCGAGGCCGTGCGCGAGCTGGTGCGCGCCTTCGAGCGCGCCGAGGAGGCAGTCCCCTCCGCGCCACTGGCGGCACAGCCCGCCCCGCACGCGGCCGCATCGTCCCCGTCGGCGGCGTCCGTCCCGGCGGGGCCGTCGCCGCACCCGGCGCTGGACCGCTTCACGGTGGACCTCACCGCCGAGGCGCGCGCGGGCCGCATCGACCCGATCCGCGGGCGCGACGCTGAGATCCGGCAGGTGATCGACATCCTCATGCGCCGCCGGCAGAACAACCCGATCCTCACCGGCGAGGCGGGGGTGGGGAAGACGGCCGTGGTGGAGGGCTTCGCGCTGCGCATCGCCGAGGGGCGCGTGCCGCCGCCGCTCAGGGACGCCGTCGTGCGCACCCTCGACCTGGGCCTCCTGCAGGCGGGCGCGGGGATCAAGGGCGAGTTCGAGAACCGCGTGCGGCAGGTGATCGAGGAGGTGAAGGCGAGCCCGCGCCCGCTGGTGCTCTTCATCGACGAGGCGCACACCATGATCGGCGCCGGCGGGCCCGAGGGGCAGGGCGACGCGGCCAACCTGCTCAAGCCCGCCCTGGCCCGCGGCGAGCTGCGCACGATCGCGGCGACCACGTGGAGCGAGTACAAGAAGTACGTGGAGAAGGACCCCGCCCTCGCCCGCCGCTTCCAGGTGGTGCGCATCGAGGAGCCGGACCTGGAGAGCGCCGCCGAGATGCTGCGCGGCCTCGCTCCCCGGCTGGAGCGCCACCACGGCGTGCGCGTGCTGGACGAGGCGGTGCGCGAGGCCGTGCGCCTCTCGCACCGCTACATGCCCTCGCGCCGGCTGCCCGACAAGGCGATCAGCGTGCTCGACACGGCGTGCGCGCGGGTGGCCATCGCCCGGAGCGGCGTCCCCGTGCCGCTGGAAGACGTGGAGCGGCGCATCGGCCGCCTGGGGCTGGAGCTGGAGATCCTGCGCCGCGAGCAGGCCGCGGGCGCCGACCACGCGGCCCGCGCCGCCGAGCTCGAGGAGGCGCTGGAGCGCGCCGGGGCCGAGCGGCGCGACCTGGACGACCGCTGGCGCGCCGAGCGCGAGCGGGTGGAGGAGATCGACCGCCTGCGCGCCGAGGCCGAGGCGCTCCCCGCCGACGCGCCCGCCGCCGAGCGCGAGCGGCTGGGGCGCGAGCTGCGCGCGCTGGAGGCCGACCTGGAGGCGGTGCAGCGCGAGGAGCCGCTGGTGCCGTCCTGCGTCTCCCCGCGCGTGGTGGCCTCGGTGATCAGCGGGTGGACGGGGATCCCGCTGGGGAAGATCCTCAAGGACGAGGTGCGCGCCGTCCTCTCGCTGCGCTCGATGCTGGAGGACCGCATCGTGGGCCAGGCCGAGGCGCTGGAGACGATCGCGCGGCGCATCCGCACCTTCCGCGCGGCGCTGGACGACCCGGCCAAGCCCGTCGGCGTCTTCCTCCTCGTCGGCCCCAGCGGCGTCGGCAAGACGGAGACGGTGCTGGCGCTCGCCGACTACCTGTACGGCGGGGAGCGCAACCTGGTGGCCGTCAACATGAGCGAGTACCAGGAGGCGCACACCGTCAGCGGGCTGAAAGGGGCCCCGCCGGGCTACGTGGGCTACGGCACCGGCGGCGTGCTCACCGAGGCCGTGCGCCGCCGCCCGTACTCCGTGGTCCTGCTGGACGAGGTGGAGAAGGCGCACCCCGACGTGATGGAGCTGTTCTACCAGGTGTTCGACAAGGGGACGCTGGAGGACGGCGAGGGGGTGAGCGTCGACTTCCGCAACACCACGCTCTTCCTCACCTCGAACCTGGGCGCCGAGGCGATCGCCGGGGCGTGCGCGTACCGCCGCCCCCCGGTGGAGGACCTGGCCGAGCTGGTGCGGCCGGCGCTCCTGGCCCGCTTCCGCCCCGCGTTCCTGGGACGCCTGGTGATCGTGCCGTTCTATCCGCTGGGCGAGGGCGAGATCCGCGAGATCGTGGAGCTCAAGCTGGCCGAGGTGCAGCGGCGCTTCTGGGAGGCGCACCGCGCCGAGCTCACCTACGACGAAGAGGTGGCCCGCACCATCGCCGAGCGCTGCACCGAGGTGGAGAGCGGGGCCCGCAACGTGGACCACATCCTCTCGCACCACGTGCTCCCGGAGCTCTCCACGCTGGTGCTGGAGCGGATGACGCGCGGCGAGCCGGTGCGCGCCGTCCACCTGGCGCTCTCGCCCACGGGCGAGTTCGCCTTCCGCACGGCGGCGCAGGCGGCGGTCCCCGTCGCTGCGCTCTTCGGGTGAGGAGGCGGCCGTGACGCTCTCGCAGAACCGCTACCCCATCACCGTCAACACCCCGCTGGGGACCGACAAGCTGGTGGTGCGCCGCTTCCACGGCGAGGAGCGCGTCTCCGGGCTCTTCCGCTACTCGCTGGAGCTGGTCTCCGACGACAACGCGCTGGCCTTCGACTCGATCGTGGGCCAGGGGGTGACGGTCACCATCGACCTGGGCAACGGCTCGAGCCGCTACTTCCACGGGCTCTGCTCGCGCTTCGCGCAGAGCGGCACCACGCCGCGCGGCACCGTCTACTACGCCGACCTGCACCCCTGGCTCTGGGTGCTCACGCTCGCGCAGGACTGCCGCATCTGGCAGAACAAGACGGTCCCCGAGATCGCCAAGGCCATCTTCGGCGAGCTGGGCTTCAGCGACTTCAAGGACTCGCTGACGGGCACCTACGCGGCGCGCGAGTACTGCGTGCAGTACCGGGAGACGGCGTTCGACTTCGTCTCCCGCCTCTTCGAGGAGGAGGGGATCTTCTACTTCTTCGAGCACGCCGACGGGAAGCACACGCTGGTGCTGGCCGACGACGCCGGCGCGCACACCGCCTGCCCGGGGCCCGCCAAGGCGCGCTACCGCGTCACGACGACCGAGCAGGAGATGGACGACGTGGTGGCGCGCTGCTTCCTGGAGTCCACCGTCATCCCCAAGAAGTTCTCGCTGGACGACTACAACTTCGAGACGCCCTCCACCGACCTGGCCGTCACCCAGGCGGGGAGCAGCGGGACCACGGAGGTCTACGACTACCCCGGCAACTTCACGGAGACCAGCCCGGGCGAGACGCGCGCGAAGGTGCGCCTGGAGGCGGCCGAGGCGGCGCAGAAGACGCTGCGCGGCGAGGGGACGTTCCGGGGGTTCACGGCGGGGTTCAAGTTCACCCTCGACGGGCACGACCGCGCCGACGTCAACGGCGACTACGTGCTGCGCTCGCTCACCTTCTCCGCCGCGCAGGACGGCTACTCCAACTCCTTCGAGGCGATCCCGGCCGCCACCGTCTTCCGCCCCGCGCGGCTGACCCGGAAGCCGGTGATCCCGGGGACGCAGACGGCCAGGGTCGTCGGCAAGAGCGGCGAGGAGATCTGGACCGACCAGTACGGCCGGGTGAAGTGCCAGTTCCACTGGGACCGCAAGGGCACCGGCGACGAGAACTCGTCGTGCTGGATCCGCGTGGCCAGCTACTGGGCCGGCAAGGCGTGGGGCGCCATCCACGTCCCCCGCATCGGCCAGGAGGTGGTCGTCTCGTTCCTGGAGGGCGACCCCGACCGGCCGCTGGTGACCGGCAGCGTCTACAACGCCGAGCAGACGGTGCCGTACACGCTCCCCGGCGAGCAGACCAAGAGCACGCTCAAGAGCAACTCGTCCAAGGGCGGCGGCGCCTTCAACGAGATCCGCTTCGAGGACAAGAAGGACTCCGAGGAGATCTACGTCCGCGCGGCCAAGGACATGAACATCTCGGTGAAGAACCACCGGACCGCGACGATCGACGAGGGGAACGAGACGCTCACCGTCACCAAGGGGAAGCGCGAGACCACGGTCAGCGAGGGCGACAACCTCCTCACCGTCGCCAAGGGCAAGCGCACCGTCACCGTCTCCGAGGGCGACCAGCTGCTGACGGTGAGCAAGGGGAAGCGCACGGTGACGGTGTCGGAAGGGGACGAGACGCTGACGGTGAGCAAGGGGAAGCGCACGGTCACCGTCGGCCAGGGCGACGAGGCGCACAAGGTGGGCGGCAAGCGCACCGTGGAAGTGACGGGGGACGAGACGCACACCAACTCGGCCAAGTTCACCCACGAGACGGGCGGCGCCTACACGCTCAAGGTCACCGGCGACCTGGTGATCGAGGCCACCGGCTCGGTGACCATCAAGAGCGGGACGGCGCTCGACGTCAAGGCGGGGACGGCGCTCGGCCTGGAGGGCGCCACCGGCTTCGCCGCCAAGTCGAACGCCTCGATGGACCTGCAGGCGCAGGCCGCGCTCAGCGCCAAGGCCAACGCCTCCACCACGGTCGAGAGCAGCGGAATCATGACCGTGAAGGGCAGCCTGGTGAAGATCAACTGAACGCTCGGCTGAAATATTTCGTTGCAGCTCGAGGGTTCAGCTCCGCGTCCGAGTCGCGCGCGGCTGCACGCATGTAACGCCGCGTTGCAACAAAACGTGCCGGCCGCCCGGCCGCGGTCCGGCAGGAAGACGAGACGCCGCAACGGGTTGACCGCCCCGGCGCGAAAGGAATGGGGATTGCCCCTGGCCGGGCCGCCCGACGGGGCACCCCACATCGCCGAGAGCGAAGCGCTCGAAGCACCTGGCCGCAGCGATCGTCACCCATTGCCGCCGGGCCGCATCTCCCGACCGACGTCGTCCCGCAGGGTGGCAACCACCCGGGGGACCTGCTCCACCCGCTGCCGACCCCACCGCCGCGACCCGGCGGAACGCAGTCCGGTTTCCCACACGATGTCATCCCGAGGGGAGCGGTAGCGCCCGAGGGATATCTACTCGCCCCGGCTGGTGGACCGCCGCCGGAGAAGAACCCGGCGGGCGCCATCCGCATCGACCGCCGTCTGCGTGGACTCCGCGGAACCCGAGAGATGACCGACCTGCTGGCGATTCCCGCCGTGGCCATTCCCCCCACCCCGGAGCTCCCCGAGCCCGAGGAGGTGGTGCGCTACCACGAGAACGGCGCGGTGGCCGAGCGGGCGCAGATGATCGGCGGGAAGGCGCACGGCGAGGTGATGCAGTACACGCCGGAGGGGAAGCCCGCCAGCCGCTCGCGCTTCACGGCCGGGGTGCTGGACGGCGAGAGCGTCACCTACGACGAGGCCGGCGACCCCCTGGTGCGCTCGCGGTTCCGCGCCGGGAAGCTGCACGGCGACCTGGTGCTCTACGAGGCGGGTCGCGCCCTGCTGCAGACGCACTACCTGCTGGGGCTGCGCGACGGCGAGGCGGTGCTCTTCGCCCCCTCGGGCGGGGTGGTGAGCCGCCAGCGCTACCGGGCCGACCGGCTGGACGGGAAAAGCGAGTTCTACGACGACCTGGGGCGGCTGGCGCGCACGGCCGAGTACCGCGCGGGCGTGCTCTTCGGCGACACGGTGGACTACTACCCGTCGGGCGCGGTGCGCGAGCGGACCCCGTACGCGGCCGGGGCCATTCACGGCGACGTGGTGGGCTACTACGAGAGCGGCGTGGTGATGCGCCGGCAGAAGTACCGCGCCGGGAAGCCGGTGGGGAAGACGGAGTGGTTCGACGAGTGGGGGCGCAGGCGCAGGCCCCCGGAGAGCGTGAGCACGCTGCCCCTCTGGCGCCGGCTGGTGCTGCGGGCGACGCGCAGGAAGAAGGCGTGAGCGATGGGATGCCAGGTGTGCGCGGGGGCGATGATGACGTGCAGCTTCGGCGTGGCGCCGAGCTCGCTCGCCGTCCTGCCCGCCAACAAGGTGCTCGCGGGGGGCCCGCCCGCGGCCAACATCATGGACAACAAGCCGATCGTGAACATCCCACCCTTCGGGATGTGCCAGTCGCCGTCGAACCCCACGGTGGCGGCGGCCACGGCGGCCGCGCTGGGGGTGCTCACCCCCATGCCGTGCGTCCCCGTCACCAGCGCGCCGTGGGTCGTGGGCGCGCCGACGGTGCTGATCGCCAACATGCCGGCGCTCAACGACAGCTCGAAGCTGATGTGCAGCTGGGGCGGGGTGATCCAGTTCTCGTTCGCCGGCCAGGCCACCACGCAGGTCCCGTGACCCACGCAGGCGGGCACGTTCCCCTTCATTCGTCGGCAGTCTCTCGGAACGCGGAGGCAGGGCGATGAGATACCGGTTCTCCCTGGGGCGGCGCGAGGCCGTGGCGGTCCTCGCCGGGACGGCGGGGGTGGGGGTGCTGCTCTTCTGCTCGGGGCTGCTGGCGGGGATCGCCGTGGCGGACGCGGGGCGGCCGGTGGCCGTGGAGGACGGCGCCTACGCCGCCGAGCCGCCGGTCGAGGAGCCCGCGCCGGGCGGCGACCCCGCGCCCGCCGCGGAGCCGCCGGCCGCCCCGACGTCCGCCGAGGAGACGGGCGGCGCCGCGGCCGTGCTCCCCACCTGGAGCGACCCCGCCACCGGCGAGCCCGCGATGGGCGGCCCCGGCGACGAGCTCACGGACGGCGCGGAGCCGGTCCCCGGCGGCGGCGAGCGCGAGGCGCGTCCCGCCACGGAGCCGGACGCGCTCTGGCCGGTGGCCGGGGGCGAGGCGCGGCCCGTGGAGCCGGCCGCCGCCGAGCGGCGCCCGCCGGCGCCGGCCGCGAGGGCGTCCCGCCGCCCGGCTCCCCCGCCGGCGCGCGACTTCGAGCGCGACCCGCCGCGCTTCTCGGCGTACGACGGGGGCGGGCCGTACGCGCTGCAGGTGGGGCGCTACCGCGAGGAGGAGAGCGCGCTGGAGGTGATGCAGGACCTGCACAGGCGCGGCTACCAGGCGTACCTGTTCACGAAGTCCGACCGGCAGGGGCCCGTCTTCCACGTGCGGCTGAACCGGTACTTCGAGCGCGCGGCGGCCATGCGCGCCGCTGAGGCGCTGGAGCGGCGCGAGCAGTTGGCCGCGCTGGTGGTCCCCGCGGAGCAGTGACGAGCGTGCGCGTCTTCCGCTCCGTCCGCCTGCGGCAGATCGCCGCCGTCTGCGCCCTGGGCCTGGCCACGAGCGGCTGCTTCGAGCTGCTGAACCCCAAGGTGAGCACGCGCGCCTACGCCATCCGGGTGGCGCCCGAGGCCAACCTGGACAGCCCGGTGCCGCTGGAGCTGGTGCTGGTCTACGACAGGAAGATGCTGGCGGAGGTGGAGCAGCTCTCGGCGCGCGACTGGTTCCAGCGCCGCGCGCAGTTTGAGCGCGACTACCCGAACGGCTTCCGCTCGATGCGGTGGGAGTTCGTCCCCGGCCAGAGCATCGCGCTGCACCCGCTGGAGCTCTCCCGCAAGGGTGCGCGCGGGGCGCTCGTCTTCGCCGACTACCTCACCGACGGCGACCACCGGCTGCGGCTGGACCCCTACAAGCAGGTGATCATCGAGCTGCGCGACCAGGACGTGGTGGTGCGCTCGCCCCAGCAGGAGGCGCCGCAAGGAGGGCAGTAGGGGCAGGGGCAGGTAGGTCCCGGGCGGCTGAAGCCGCGGCAACAACGGCAGGAAGCCTCGCAACCGCGCGAGGCTCCGGAGGGTGGGATCCGCGCAGGCCGCAAAATCGGACAACCCCGCACCGAATCCGCCCGCAGCGGGAAGAAGTGTCCACTTTGCGGCGCCGAAGTTTCGCCGACGAATCGCACCCGAAGTCGAGGCCTGAGCCGTCGCGAGACGCACTCACGCACTTCCGCACTCACGCACTTCCGCACTTCGCACTGGCATGATGAGGGGACTGGAAACCGTACCCGACGACGTGATGTGGGAAGAGGGGATGCTGCTCGCGCCCCAGCACTTCCAGCAGGCGTCCATCCGCGGCGAGGAGCTCCTCCACTACCACGTGCGCGCCGCCGCGCCCTGGCACTGGGGGGTGCGCGAGCTGGACATCGACCTCACCAACCTCCCCGCCGGGCTCTTCCGCGTCACCCGGCTGGAGGCGGTGATGCCCGACGGGCTCCCCGTGCGCCGCGGCCGCGGCGAGGAGGCGGCGCTGGAGCTGCAGCTGGGGCCGTTCGCCGAGCAGGCCCGGCCCGGCGCCCCGCTCACCGTCTGGCTGGCGCTGCCCGCCCGCCGCTCGCCCGGCGAGCCGTTCGCCGGGAGCCTCCCCCGCTACGAGCCCAGCGGCGAGGAAGAGGTGGTCGACGAGCTCACCGGCGTCGCCCACCCGGTGCGGCGGCTGCGCCCCCGTCTGCAGCTGAAGGCCGGGCCGGTGCCCTCCGACGCGTTCGTGGCCTTCCCGCTGGCCCGCGTGGTGTTCTCCGACGAGGAGTTCCACCTGGCCGACTACGAGCCGCCGCGGCTGGCCGCCGCGCCCGGGCGCTTCCCCCACAACGAGTGCGCCGCCCTGGCCGAGCGCGTCCGCAACAAGGCCGGCGCCCTGGCCGAGCGCGGCGACGACCTGGAGCGCACCGACGCCGAGGTGCGCGCCCTGGCCGCGGGGCTGCCGCAGCTGGAGGCGGTGCTCGACGCCGGGGAGTGCCACCCCTTCCAGCTCTACCTGGCCGCCTGCGCGCTGGCCGGGCACCTGGCCGGGGCCGCCCCGCGCCTGGTGCCGCCCCCGTTCCGCGCCTACGAGCACAACGAGCTGCGCGCCACCTTCGCCCCCGTGCTCGCCTTCGCCGACTCGGTGCTGTCGCGGGTGAGCGAGACGCTCGTCCCCCGCCGCTTCACCCTCAACGAGCGCGGCGAGTTCGAGCTGCGCGACGTGGAGGAGGAGTGGCTGCGCGAGGGCGTGCTGGTGGTGGGGGTCACCGCCCCGGCGGGCGCCCCCGAGGGCGAGGTGCTCGACTGGATGGTGAAGGAGGCGCTGATCGGCTCGGCCGCGCAGATGCCCTCGATCCAGGGGCGCCGCTTCAAGGGCGCCGAGCGCGAGCCGATCCGCGACCCGCGCGGGGTGGGGCTGAACCCCGGCCGCCGCGAGGTTCTCTTCCGCGTCAAGGTCGACCGCGCCCTGATCGCCCCGAAGGAGCCGCTGGTGATCGCCAACCCCGGCGACCCCGCCGGGAGCCGCCGCCCGCGCGAAGTGGTGCTGTACACCCGGAAGGCCTCCTGAGATGTCGCACGAGCTGGAGAAGTCGTTCGTCCCCACCGCCTTCCGCGAGTTCTACGCGGAGGTCATCCGCCTGCGCGCCGGGGTGCTCAAGAACCCCTGGGGGATCGCCGAGGCAGGCTCCACCCCCGAGCGCGACGCGCAGCTGCGCCAGGGCGCCGCGCAGCGGCTGTCGGACCTGCTGCTGCGCAAGCTCGAGGAGCTGGGGCTGGAGGCCGGCCGGCGCGAGGGCGAGTACGGCGCCGGCTGGTTCCGCGAGGCGCAGGACGTGATGGCCACCCTGGCCGACGAGGTGTTCCTGCACCTGGAGTGGCAGGGCCGGAGCGCCTGGGCCGCCAACCTGCTGGAGACGCGGCTCCGGGGCACGCACGTGGGCGGCGAGCGCTTCTTCGGCCGGCTCGACGCGCTGCTGCGCGACCCCGACCCGCTCAAGCGCCCGCTCGGCGCGGTGTACCTGCTGGCGCTCTCGCTGGGCTTCCAGGGGCGCTGGCGCGGCGTGCCCGGCGGGGCCGAGCGGCTGGAGGAGTACCGCCAGAAGACGTTCGCCTTCGTCTACCCCGGCCACCTCTCCGTGGCGGCGGGGCAGCGCCGGCTCTTCCCCGAGGCGTACGAGCACACGCTGGAGAAGGGCGAGCCGGTGCGCCTGCCGCACACGCGCTACTGGCTGGCCGCGGCCGCCGCCGTGCTCCTCTTCTTCCTGGTGGCCTCGCACCGGGTGTGGAGGCAGGACACCCGGCAGGTGCGCGCCGCGGTGGAGCAGGTGCGGGCGCAGGAAGACTCGCTCACCCGCATGGCCGCCCGACTGGGAGTCCGCAGATGATCGCCGCCGTCTCGCCCGGGCTGGCGGGGGCGCTCCCCTTCCTGCTGGCGGGCACCGTCCTGCTGGCCGCGGCGCTCCTGCTCTGGATCGCCTCGGCGATGCGGCGCGCGCGCGAGGCCGCCGAGTTCGAGACGACGGCCGCCGCGCCGGAAGCCGAGGACGACGGCGCCGCCCCGGCCCGGCGCGCGCCGGGGGTGGACCTGGAGGCGCTGCACGCGAAGCTCCGCAAGGGCTTCGCGGCGGGGCTCGACCGGGTGCACGACTTCTCCACCGGGCCCGACTGGCGCTACGCCGCCCCCTGGGTGCTGGTGGTGGGCGAGAGCGGCGCCGGGAAGAGCGCGGCGCTGGCCGCGGCGGGGCTGGAGCGGCCGTTCGACCCGGCGCGGCCCGGGAACGGGCCCGATCCGCTCGACGACCCCTGCCGCTTCGAGGTCTACGACGGCGGCGTGGCGCTGGACGTGAAGGGCGACCTCTTCCTGCGCCCCGACGGGAGCGCCTACGAGGACGGCTGGCGCCACCTGCTCAAGCTCCTGGCCCGCCACCGCCCGGCGCGCCCCGTGGACGGCGTGGTGGTGGCCGTCCCCGCGCAGGCGCTGCGCGGCGGCCCGGCGGCGCGCGAGGGGGCGGTCCGGCGCGGCGCGGCGATCTTCGAGCGGCTGCGCGAGGCGCAGAAGGCGCTGGGGGTGCGCTTCCCCGTCTCCCTGCTGGTCACCCGCTGCGACGCGCTCCCCGGCTTCGCCAGCCTGGCGGCGCAGCTGCCGGACGACGCGCGCGACGAGGCGTTCGGCTGGGCGTCGCCGCACGCGGTGGACTCGGTCTTCCGCGGCGAGTGGGTGGACGAGGGGCTGGCCGAGGTACACGGCGAGCTGCTGCGCACCCAGGCCGAGCTGCTGGCCGACTCGGCCGACCCCGACGGCCTCTTCCAGCTCCCCGGCGAGATCCGCTCGCTCGGGCCCGGCCTGCGCGCGCTCCTGGAGGAGGTCTTCAAGGACAGCGCCTTCCACGAGTCGTTCTTCTTCCGCGGCTTCTACTTCACCGGCTCGGCCGACCCCCTGGCCTCGCTCACCGCCGCGCCGTCGTCCGCGTCGTCGGAATCGACCGCCGACGGGGAAGAGGACGGGGAGCGGACGCAGGCCGCGGAGCCCGCGCTCGCCCGCCCGGTGTTCCTGCGCGACGTGCTGGGGGGGAAGGTGTTCGCCGAGCGCAACCTGGCCCGGCGCGGCGGCGGCGCGGGGATGACGCGCGACCGCACGCTGCTGGCGGCGCAGGCGGCCATCGTCTTCCTGGGCGTGGTGGGCGGGCTGGGGCTCTGGCGCGACCACTACCGCCTGCAGCGCCGCGACGCCCAGGTGGCGGGCCAGCTCTCCGCCGTGCGCGCCAGCCTGAGCGGCTTCCGCGGCGAGATGCAGGTGCTGACCCTGCTCGACCAGGTCTCGGCCGTGAACCCGCGGCCGCTCTACTCCGTCTTCATGCCCACCTCGTGGCCCGGCGGCGTCCGGCTGCGCGGCGAGGTGCGCGACGTGGCCGCCGGCGCGCTCAGCGACGTGGTGCTCCCGGCCATGCGCGACTCGCTGGAGTTCTGGCTGCGCGACATGGCGCCCCCCGCGGGGCGCGCCCGGCCGGCCGCCTTCGCGCCGGACGGCCCCCGGCTGCGCGCCACCCCCGACTCGGTGGAGCAGTACCTCCGGGACATGGCCGAGGTGACGGTGGGGGTGCGCCGCTACAACACGCTGGCCACCCCCGGCAAGGGGAGCGTGGCCCTGCTCGACTCGCTGGTGCGCTACGTCTTCGACCGGGGGTCGCTCCGCCCGCCCATGCGGCGCAACCGTCTGCTGGAGCGCGCGCTGCGCGAGTCGCGGGCGCGGCAGGTGGCCGGGTCGTACACCCGCCCCGCGCTGGACTCGCTCACCGCGCTGGTGGAGGCCACCTACGACCGGCTGCTGGACCAGGTGGAAGGGCTGCGCGACGACGTGGAGAGTGCCCGCAGCGCCGGGCCCGGCGGGCTCCCGCTCGACTCCTGGCGGCGGATGCGCGGCCGCGTGGACTCCGTGCGCACCTACGTGGGCAACGACTGGCTCACCGCCGGCGGCGGCCTCCCCGCCACGCTCGACCGCGCGCTGCGCGCCATCCCCCGCTCCGCCGTGGTCGACGGGCCGCGGCTCCGGGAGGGCTTCGTCCCGCGCTTCCAGGAGATCCGCGACAGGCGGCTGCAGGACGCCGGCTACGCGCTGGCGAGCCTGTCCGGCTCCGTCGCCGCGCAGGCGCCGGACGCCGGCGCCGGCCCCGAAGCCGGGACCGGACCCCGCGACCAGGCCGCGCTGGACCTGCGCCGGGCGCTCGACGCGCTGGCCGGGCGCCGCTTCACCCGCCGGGCGCAGCCGGTGCCGCTGCGCGCCGCCATCCCCGGGGGCGCCTGGCCGCGCTGGGACGTGCGGGTCCTGGACGACGCGCTGGGGATGTACGCCGACTACCAGGCGTTCCGCGCCGGGAAGGTGGACTCGATCCCCAGCGGCGCGCAGGCGCTGGTCTCCGGCCTGTCGCTGGTGGAGCTGGAGGCCAGCATGACCGACGCGGTGGCGCGGGCGCGCCGCTTCGACCGCCTCCCGGCCGCCGTGGGGCTCCCGGCGCGCGAGCGCGAGCTGCGCGCCCGGGTGGCGGAGTTCCGCCCGGCGTCCGACCGGCTGCTCCGGCTGATGGCCGCCTTCGACACGCTGGGGCTGTACGGGCCCTACGACGAGCTGGCCGAGACGCTCCTGGACCAGAGCTCGGCGATGCTCGACGACGCCGCGCGGCTCCTGGCCGACGGCGGCCCCTACGCCCCCTTCGACCCCGAGTTCCGCGGCTGGAACGGGGCGAAGCCCGTGGCCGCCCCCGCCTTCGGCGCGGCCGACGCCGACGAGCTGGAGGCGTGGCTGGCCGGGCAGCGCGGCCGGGTGGGCGCGGTGGCGCACGGGATCGCCGCGCCGCTCCTGGCCGACTTCGAGTCGCCCGCCTTCGACCGCTACGACCGCGCCCGCGGGGTGCGCGGCGCCCGCGGCCCCGACGCGGTGGTGCGCTGGCGCCAGCTGGTGGGCGCGCTCGACGGCTACGAGGCCAAGACGCCGGGGAACACGCTGGTGGCGCTGGAGCAGTTCATCCGCACCGGGATGGACGCGGTGGACCTGGGGAGCTGCGAGGCGTCGCTGGGGCGGCGGCGCGCCCCCACCGACTTCTTCAGCCAGGTGCGCGAGCGGCTGCGCGCCCCGCTCCTGGAGCGCTGCCGCGAGCTGGGGAGCCTGGCCGCCGCGCAGGGCTACGAGCGGCTGCGCGCCGCCTTCGAGGGCGAGCTGGCCGGGCGCTTCCCCTTCGCCGCGGCGGGCGACGGGTCGGGCGACGCGGACCTGGACGCCATCCGCCGCTTCTGGCAGGTGTGGGACGAGACCGGCTGGGCGCGCGCCGCGGTGGCCGGGGGCGGCGTGGGCGTGGGCGGCGCCGGCTCGCCCGCGGCCGAGTGGCTGGCGGCGATGGAGCGGGTGCGCCCGTTCCTGGCGGCGCTGCTGGGATCGGACACCACGGGGAGCGCCGCCTTCGTGGTGAGCGCCGAGTTCCGCAGCAACCGCCCGAGGGAGCGCGGCGGCGACCAGGTGGCCGACTGGCTCCTGGAGGTCGGCGACCAGCGCCTGTCCCCGCGCGACTCGGCGGGGGCGAAGGCCGAGTGGCGCCTGGGCGACCCCGTGCGGCTGTCGCTGCGCTGGGCGCTCGACTCGCCGGTGCGCCCCAGCGCGGCCGGGCTGAAGGCGCCGGGGCGGGCGCGCGACCGCACGGTGAGCTGGCCGTACGGGGGCGACTGGGCGCTGCTGCGCATGGTGGCCGACCTGCTGGGGAGCCCCGCCGACGTGGGCGCCTCGCCCGCGCGGGTGCGGCACACGCTGGCGCTGCTGGTCCCCACCGAGGCGGTGGTGGGCGATTCCGTCGCCCCGGCGGACCGGGCGCGCGTCTTCGTCCGCCTGCGGCTGCGCGACCCCGGCTCGGGCGCCGAGCGCGCCATGCCCGCCTTCCCCGCCCACGCCCCCGTGCTGCGCGGCGGCGCGCGGCAGCGCCCCGACGAGCCGTTCGAGCTCGACGTCGGCGGCGACGAGGAGGACCGGAGCGCGGCGGCCGCCGCCCCCCTCTCCCCCCCGCTCGCCCGGAGGCCGCGATGAGCGGGCTGCAGCTGGAGACCCGCTTCCGGGTGGACCTCGACCGCTTCCTCCAGCCGCTCTCGCTGGAGAAGCCGGCGGGCGAGTCGCTGCGCTACGACCCGCTCTGGCAGCGGATCATGGAGGCGCGGCGCGAGGACGACGCCACGGTGCCGCAGGGGCAGTGGCAGCGCGACCTGAAGCGCGCCGACTGGAAGGAGACCGCCGCGCTCTGCCAGCAGGTGCTGGAGAAGCGCTCGCGCGACCTGCAGGTGGCCGCGTGGCTGCTGGAGGCGTGGATCCACCTCTACGGCTTCGCCGGGGCGCGCGAGGGGGTGCGGCTGATCCACGCGCTCTGCCAGTGGTTCTGGGAGCATCTGCACCCGCAGGTGGACCCGGAAGACCCCGAGGTGCGCAACGCCCCGTTCGTGTGGATCAACGAGCGGATGAGCGTGCTGCTCACCCTGGCGCCGATCACCTCGCCCGACGGCTCCGACTTCACCCGCTACACCTGGGCCGACTGGCAGGAGGCGCTCCGGCGCGAGAACCAGTCGCACGCGCAGCCGCAGTCTCCGGCGCAGGCGGGGCGGCGCGGCGAGGCCCCCACGGAGGAGCCCGACGGGCCCACCCGCGCCCGCTTCGCCGCCAACATCTCGCTCACCCCCACGCCGTTCTTCCGCGAGCTGGCGGCCGACCTGGAGGGGGCGGAGGGCGCCGCGGCGAAGCTGCAGGCGCTCCTGGACGAGCGCTGCGGCCGCGACGGGCCCACGCTCGCGCGCTGGCTGGACACGCTGCGGCAGGTGCGCGCCTGGGTGGGCGCCGTGCTGGCCGACCGCCCCGAGACGGCCCCGCTGCTGGCGGTGCCCGTGGACCCACCGCAGGAGCTGCCGATGACCGACTCCACCCTGGCCGCCCCGGCGCCGGCCCCGTCCGCGGCCCCCGTGGCGCGCGGCGGCCCGATCACGAGCCGCGACGAGGCGTACCGCCGCCTCTCCGAGGCCGCCGAGTTCCTGATGCGCACCGAGCCGCACTCCCCCACCCCGTTCCTGGTGAAGCGCGCCGTGGCCTGGGGCGGGATGAGCCTGGGCGAGCTGATCGCCGAGTTCCTCCGCGACGGCTACGACCTGAAGACGCTCCGGGTGTTCCTGGGGCTGGAGGCGAAGTAGGGAAGTGCTGAGTGCTGAGTCCTGAGTGCTTTAGTCCTTAGTCCTTAGTGCTTAGTACGAAACCGCGGGACCGTAGGGGCGAGGCCTGCCTCGCCCGCCTCGGCGGACCGCACGGAAGCCCGCCGTCATGCACCGGGAAAGCTCCCTCTCCCGCGCAGCGGGGGAGGGCGGGGGGAGGGGGCACCACCCGCCGCGCGGATGCCGGTATAGCAGCTCAGCAGTTCGCAGTTGCACCAGGGACTAAGCACTAAGGACTAAAACACTTTCGCACTCTCGCACTTTCGCACTTGGAGGTTTGGCAGTGAGGGTTGGCAGGAGGCAGAAACGAGGTTGATCCGTCCCACCGAAGTTGTCCCGCCACCGCCCTCACACGGAGGGGGTGAACCGCACCGTCCACACAAGGAGATGGACAATGAAGGAGAGCACCCAGCACAAGCTCGACCGGGTCCGCCCGCCGCGCGTGCAGATCACCTACGACCTGGAGCTCGGCGGCGCCGTCCAGCGCAAGCAGCTCCCCCTGGTGGTGGGGATCATGGCCGACCTGTCGGGGCAGCCCGAGACGGCGCTGCCGCCGCTGAAGAAGCGCAAGTTCGTCGAGATCGACCGCGACAACCTCAACGAGGTGCTCGGCAAGGCCCGGCCCCGGCTGGCGCTGTCGGTGCCCAACGCCATCACCGGCGAGGGGAACCTGCAGGTGGAGCTCAAGTTCCAGGACATGGACGACTTCGGGCCGCTCGCCATCGTCCAGCAGGTGGACGCGCTGCGCAAGCTGTTCGAGCAGCGCCAGCGCCTCTCCGACCTGCTCACCAAGCTCGACGGCAACGACGACCTGGACCAGCTCCTCCAGGACGTGATCGCCAACACCGAGCAGCTCGAGCAGATCAAGCAGCTCGCCGCCGGCGAGGCCGAGCCCGCCGCGGCCGAGGCCTGACGCCCGCCCGCTCGACTACTACACGACGACTCTTTCCCTGAACGGAGAACCGAGATGTCCGAGACCGAAGCCGCGGCGGGCGGCGCAGCCGCCGCCACCGAGGAGCTCACCATCCTCGACCGCATCGTGCGCGAGGGCCACATGGCCCGCGACCCGCACCAGATCAAGATCGCCAAGATCCTGGTGGGCGAGTTCGCCGACCAGGTGCTCGACGAGCGCATCCAGAAGAAGGACCAGATCACGGCCGCCATCCAGGAGCGCATCGCGGCCATCGACGAGGTGATCGGGGCGCAGCTCAACCAGATCCTCCACAACGAGCAGTTCCAGCGGCTGGAGGCCACCTGGCGGGGGATGTTCTACCTGGTGATGAACACCGAGACCGGCACCCAGCTCAAGCTGCGCGTGCTGAACGCCACCCGGGCCGAGCTGCAGAAGGACCTGGAGAAGGCGGTGGAGTTCGACCAGAGCAACCTCTTCAAGAAGCTCTACGAGGAGGAGTACGGCACCTTCGGCGGCAACCCGTACAGCGTGCTGATCGGCGACTACGAGTTCGGCCGCCACCCGCAGGACATCGTCTTCCTCAACAAGATCAGCGAGGTGGCCGCGGCCGCCCACGCGCCGTTCATCTCGGCCGCGTCGCCGAAGCTCTTCGACATGGACGGCTTCACCGAGCTGGGGGTGCCGCGCGATCTGGCCAAGCTGTTCGAGAGCACCGAGCTGGCCGGCTGGCGCAGCTTCCGCGACAGCGAGGACAGCCGCTACGTGGCGCTGGTGCTCCCGCACATCCTCCTGCGCCTCCCCTACGGGCCCGACACGGTGCCGGTGGAGGGGCTGGTGTTCAAGGAGGACACCGACGGGCGCGACCACCGGAAGTACCTGTGGGGGAACGCCGCCTGGGCGCTGGGCCTGCGCATCACCACCGCGTTCGCGCAGTACGGCTGGTGCGCGGCGATCCGCGGGGTGGAGGGCGGCGGCCTGGTGGACGGGCTCCCCACGCACACCTTCCGCACCGACGAGGGCGACGTGGCGCTGAAGTGCCCCACCGAGATCGCCATCACCGACCGCCGCGAGAAGGAGCTCTCCGACCTGGGCTTCATCTCGCTCTGCCACTGCAAGGGCGAGAGCTACGCCGCGTTCTTCGGCGGGGCCACCACGCAGAAGGCCAAGACGTACAGCACCGACCAGGCGAACGCCAACGCCCGCCTCTCGGCGCTGCTGCCGTACGTGCTGGCCGCCAGCCGCTTCGCGCACTACCTGAAGGTGATGATGCGCGACAAGATCGGCTCGTTCCAGACCAAGTCGACCATCAGCAAGTACCTGAACGACTGGATCGCCAGCTACGTGCTGCTGAACGACGACGCGCCGCAGTCGGCCAAGGCGCGCTTCCCGCTGCGCGAGGCGCGGGTGGACGTCACCGAGATCCCGGGGAAGCCGGGGTGCTACAACGCCACGGTGTTCCTGCGCCCGCACTTCCAGCTCGAGGAGCTGACCGCGTCGATCCGCCTGGTGGCCGAGCTGCCGCCGCCGGCCGCCGCGTGACCCGGGCCGCGGGGGCGGCGGTCCGCCCGATCGCCCGCCCCCGCCCCGGACCCGAACGCGCTCACGCACCGACGCACTCACGCACTGGTGCGCCTGGGCCGCGAACCTGAACGAACACGGAGTCGAGAGCGATGCCCGACGTAATCATGATGAAGATCGAGGGGGTTCCCGGCACCAGCCAGATCGACGGCTACGCCGACCAGATCGAGCTTCTCTCGTACAGCCACGGGGTGAGCCAGCAGGTCACCACCGACATCACCAACACCGAGCGCACCTCGGGGCGGCCGATCCACCAGGACTTCCACGTCACCAAGTACCTGGACCAGGCCACGCCGCTGCTGAACCAGAAGTGCTGCGAGGCCACCAACCTGGCCTCGGTGACCATCACCATCGGCCGCAACGACGGCGGCAAGCTCCTGCCGCTGATCATTTACACCATGGAGGACGTGCTCATCTCCAGCATCTCCGTGGGCGGCGGCGGCGGCGACAAGCCGGTGGAGAGCCTCTCGCTCAACTACGCCTCGATCAAGTGGGACTACACGTCGCAGAGCGAGGAGAGCGGGCAGAAGGGCACCGTCTCGGGAAGCTGGGACGTGACCGCCAACAAGACGCTGTAAGTGGGGCGGATGCATGGTCCCCGCGAGGGGCGCCGCATCCCCGGCGCGCGGGCCCTCCTCTTCGACCGCCTGGTGGACGAGCACCCCCACGAGGACGAGGAGGAGGAGCCCGCGCGCGTGCTGGACCGGCAGGCGCTGCGCCGCTCGGTGCGAACCGAGCTGGAGCGCCTGCTGAACACGCGCTGCCCCTTGCGCGCCGAGGAGCTGCAGGGGCGCGAGCGCACCACGCTGGAGTACGGGCTGCCGGACCTGGCGCACGTCTACACCCGCGACGCGGGCGGGCGCGAGGAGATCGCGGCGGCGGTGAAGGCGGCCGTGGAGGCGTACGAGCCGCGGCTGAAGCGGGTGCGGGTGACGGTGGAGCCCTCGCCCGAGCACGAGGAGCGCCGCCTGTACGCCCGCATCGACGCGCTGCTGGTGGTGGGCGAGGTGGCCGAGGCGGTCTCGTTCACGCGGCTGGCGCTGGGGCCGGGACGGACGTGAGGGGAAGTGCCCAGTGCCCAGTGCCCAGTGCCCAGTGCCCAGGAACCACGGGGACGGGTTTCCGCGCGGGGGCCCTCTCCCTGGCGCCTGAGGCGCCTGTCCCTCCCCCAAAACAGCCTGGGGGAGGGACCTCCTCGCTTCGCTCGTGACGGGTGGGAACGAGCGCTGGCGCGTAGGGGCGAGGCATGCCTAGCCCGGCGGAGGCCTGCTCTGCATCGGCACTCGGCGGAGCGGCACGAGCGTGAGGGATGCGCGCCCGGAGGGCCGGGACACGGGCGTGCCGGGGGTTTGGCGCGACCGGGGCCCGGCGCCGTTGGGCACAGTCGTACCGTGCCCTACGGCGCGCGCAGCCCGGCCCGGAGCGCAGCGGAGGGACACGCCCGAATCAGCAGTCGCTGTTCGCAGCCGTAGTTCGAAAAAACCCTGATCGAGAAGGCAGGACGCGGGACGTGAAGGACCACGCATGAGCGCGCGCGACACCGACGAGCTGCTCGCCTACTACCAGGCGGAGCTGGGCTACCTGCGCACCGCCGGCCAGGAGTTCGCGAAGCGCCACCCCAAGGTGGCCCGCCGCCTGGAGCTGGCGCTGGACGAGAGCCCCGACCCGCACGTCGAGCGGCTGATCGAGAGCTTCGCCTTCCTGACCGCGCGCATCCAGCGCGCGGTGGACGACGAGTTCCCCGAGGTGGCGGCGGCGATGCTGGGGATCCTCTACCCGCACTTCACCGCGCCCGTCCCCTCGGTGACGGTGGCGCGCTTCGAGCCCGACCCCACCAGCGGCAAGCTCACCACCGGGCACCTGGTGGCCAGGGGGACGAAGCTCTTCGCGCAGACGGGCGAGGGGGTGCACTGCCGCTTCCTCACCTGCTACCCGGCCACCCTCTGGCCGCTGGCGGTCTCCTACGCGGGCTTCGAGTCGGCCGACCGCTTCGGGCGCGGGGCCGACCGGGCGCTGCGCATCACGCTGCGCGACGGCGGCGACCCGCCGTGCCGGCCCGAACGCTTGCGCTTCTACCTGAACGCGGACCTGAGGAGTGCGGGGGCGCTCTACGAATTGATCTTCGGGCACCTGCGCGAGGTGCTGGTGGTGACCGACGGGGGCGACCCGGTGCGCCTGCCGGCCGACGCGGTGCGCGCGGTGGGCTTCGCGAGGGACGAGGAGGTGCTCCCCTACCCGGCGCACGCGCACCCGGCGTACCGGCTGCTGCAGGAGTACTTCGCGGTGCCGCGCAAGTTCTTCTTCTTCGACGTCGCGGGGCTGGACCGCGCCCCGGCCGGCGCGGTGCGCGACCTTGTGCTGCTCCTGGACCGGCGCCCGCCGGAGTGGCTCTCGGTGGACGAGGACACCTTCCAGCTCGGCTGCACGCCGGTGGTGAACCTCTTCCGCAGGACGACGGACCCGCTGCGGCTGGACCACCGCCTGCCGGAGTACCGGCTGGTGGGCGACGCGCGGCGCGAGCGCAGCACCGAGATCCACACGGTGCTGGAGGTGACGGCCACGGCCGAGGGCGAGGCCGAGGCGAAGCCGGTGGCGCCGTTCTACTCGTTCCGCCACGGCCGCCGCGAGCGCGCCTACTGGCACGCGAGGCGGGTGCCCACCGGCCGGCGCGACCTGCCGGGGACGGAGCTCCGGCTCTCGTTCGTGGACCTGGAGCTCGACCCCGCGCTCCCCGAGGGGCGCACGGTGTGGGCGAAGACGCTCTGCACCAACCGCCGCCTGGCCGAGCAGCTGCAGGCGGGCGACACGCTGCAGATCGAGGAGGCGGCGCCCTTGCACCGCATCTCCGTGCTGCACCCGCCCACGCCGCAGCAGGACCCGCCGCTCTCGGGAGCCACCATGTGGCGGCTGGTGTCGCAGCTCTCGCTCAACCACCTCTCGCTCCTGGACGAGGGCGACGGGCGGGCGCTGGAGGCGCTGCAGGAGATCCTGCGCCTGTACGGGGCCTTCGGGGCCGACGGGGCGCGGCGCCAGGTGGACGGCATCCGCGCCCTCCGGACCCGCCGCGTGGTGCGCCGCCTGGGCGGCGACGCCTGGCGGGGGCTCTGCCGCGGCACCGAGGTGGAGCTCGCCTTCGACGAGGAGAAGTTCGCCGGCGGGAGCGCGTTCCTGCTGGGCGCCGTGCTGGCGCGCTTCCTGGCGCTCTACGCCTCGGTGAACTCGTTCACGCAGACCGTCATCCGCCGCGACCAGACCGACGAGGTGTGGAAGCGCTGGCCCCCCATGGCCGGCGAGCAGCCCGTCCTGTAGGCGCACACCGACACCCGCTCCCGGAGCCGCGCAGCCGATGTCTCGCGTCCCGACGATCCTTCCCGAACCCGCCGCCGCGGCCGCCTGAGGGCGCATGGACACGCTGGCTTCCCCGCGCGCGCGAATGGTCCGCCCCGTGGCCGCCCGCCTCCTGGACCCCGAGGAGGCGCCGCGCTTCGACTTCCTGCAGGCGGTGCGCCTGCTGGAGGTGGTGCGCCGCCGCGCCCGCGCCCAGACCGAGGCGGTGCGCTTCCGCGCGCTCGCCCACGCGGCCCCCGCGGCCGCCTGGGGGAAGGCGCCGCACGACCCGGCCGCCGAGCGCCTGGCGCTGGCCGGGGTGCTGGGCGCCCCGCCGCGCCCCCTGGCCGAGCTGCTGGCGGCCCGCGCGGCCGTGCCGCTGGTGGCCGAGGGCGCGGCGGCTGGCGTGGTGCTGAAGCGCCTGCTGCGCACCCTGGCGGCGGCGCGGCGCAGGCGGCGCCCCGCGCCCGGGGCGGCGGTGCGGGCCGACGTCTCGCGGGCCGCGCGCCTGCTGGAGGCGGTGCGCCGGCTGGAGCGCGCCCGCGACCAGGCGGTGCGCTTCCGCTCGAAGGTGTCGATGGCCTTCCCCGCCTCGGACGTGGCCGCGGTGCGGCGACCGAGGGAGGGGGGCGCCCCGTTCGAGATGACGGTGAACTTCCTGGGGCTGGCCGGGGTGACGGGCCCGCTGCCGCGCCCGCTCACCGAGCTGGTGCTGGCGCGCGTCCGCCGCGAGCCGCGGCCGGACCAGGGCGACGAGGCCCGGGGAGCCCGCCCGCGCCGGCGCGACGGCGGCCAGCCCGGGCGCGACTTCCTGGACCTCTTCAACCACCGCCTGGTGCGGCTGATGTTCGCGGCCCGGCGCAGGTACCGCCCCGCGCTCTCCACCACGGTGGCCGAGGACACGCCGCTGGCGCAGGCGCTCTTCGCGCTGGTGGGGCTGGGAACGCGGGGGACGCGGGGCCGACTGCGCGACGCGGGGGTGCAGGACGGGGCGCTGCTCACCTACGCGGGCCTCCTGGCGCAGCGGCCGCGCTCGATGGCGGGGCTGGAGTCGCTGCTGTGCGACTACTTCGGCGTGCCGGTGCGCGGGGTGCAATTCCGCGGGCGCTGGCACGCGCTGGAGGCCGAGGACCGCACCCGCGTGGGCGCGCGGCTGGGGCGCAACCACGCGCTGGGGGTGGACGCGGTGCTGGGGGGGCGGGTGTGGGACCAGCAGGCGGCGTTCGAGATCGAGGTGGGGCCGCTCACCGCCGGGCGCTTCCAGGACTTCCTCCCCTCGGGCACCGCCTTCCGGCCGCTCTGCGAGCTGGTGCGCTTCTGGGTGGGGGTGGACCTGGAGTTCACCGTGCGCCTGCGGCTCGGCGCGGACCAGGCCCCCGCGGCGCGGCTCTCGGGCGCCGGCTGGCCGCGCCTGGGGTGGTCCAGCTGGCTCCACGCGTCCGCCGCGCCCGGCGCCGAGCGCCAGGTGGTGCTCGGCGAGGGGAGCCGCGTCCCCGCCCCGCCGGCGGTGGCCTGGCGCCCCGGCGCGCGCCGCGAGAAGCTCCCCGCCCCGCGCTTCTTCCCGCCCCGGCCGCGCCCCGCCCCCGGGCCGGAGGGCGAGAGTCGTTCGGCACAGGCCTGAAGAGTCTCATCCCATTTTGCAGAGGATCGTTCGGGACCGAGATCCATAACTGAATGTCTCACACGGAGGAAACGGAGTTAACGGAGAACTGCGGGGGTTCTCTGTTGACTCCGTGTGATACTAGATCCGGATAAACAGCTTGGCTATCGGGGGATGAAGCGAGCAGGCATCCGTGCCGCTACCGCGCCCAACCTACCTGGCAGGGTGAGAAGATTCTTCGGCCCTGCGGTCATCCGTGCGAATGCCGGTCCTGTG